>NZ_JAALDT010000334.1:0-1433 GCF_014144995.1 Dietzia sp. DQ11-71
ACTGGGTGGTCTCGGCGGGCTTCATGCGCATCCTCGGCGCCGCGTTCCTCGGACGGTTCGACGGTCGCGTGCTCAACACCCACCCGGCGTTGCTGCCGTCGTTCCCCGGCGCCCATGCGGTGCGCGACGCGCTCGCCTACGGGGTGACCGTCACCGGCAGCACCGTCCACCTGGTCGACGCCGGCGTCGACACCGGACCCGTGATCGCCCAGCGTGCCGTCGACGTCCACCCGGACGACACCGAGGCCACCCTCCATGAACGCATCAAAGTCGTCGAGCGCGAGATGCTCGTCGACGTCCTCGCGGCCGCCGCCCGTGGCCGACTCCACATCGAAGGTCGAAAGGTGCACCTAACGTGACCGATTCCCGCAGGCCCGTCCGCCGCGCACTCATCAGCGTCTACGACAAGACCGGGCTCACCGAGCTCGCCCGGGGGCTCGCCGACGCCGGGGTCGAGATCGTCTCCACCGGCTCGACCGCGCAGCGTATCGCCGACGCCGGGGTCGCCGTGACGCCCGTCGACGCGCTGACCGGGTTTCCGGAATGCCTCGAAGGCCGCGTCAAGACCCTGCACCCGCGGGTTCACGCCGGCATCCTCGCCGACACCCGCAAGCCCGAGCACCTCGAGCAGATCGCCGACCTCGGTGTGCAGCCGTTCGAGCTCGTCGTCGTCAACCTCTATCCCTTCACCGACACCGTCGCCTCCGGCGCCGATTACGACGCCTGCGTCGAGCAGATCGACATCGGTGGGCCCTCGATGGTCCGCGCGGCCGCCAAGAACCACCCGTCGGTGGCTGTGCTCGTCGACCCCGCCGGATACGGCGAGGCGCTCGAGGCCGTCGCGGCCGGTGGCTTCACCCTCGAGAAGCGCCGCAGCCTGGCCGCCGCCGCGTTCCGCCACACCGGGGCCTACGACGTCGCCGTGGCCACGTGGATGACCGCACAGACCGCGGACGGCGCGGGCGACGGGGCAGCGGGCGGCTCCGGCGAGTTCCCGGTCTGGCAGGGGCAGAGCCTCGACCTCGCCGCGACCCTGCGCTACGGCGAGAACCCGCACCAGAGCGCCGCTCTCTACACCGACGCGGCCGCCGCGCCCGGCCTCGCCCAGGCCACCCAGGTGCACGGCAAGGAGATGAGCTACAACAACTACGTCGACGGCGACGCCGCGTGGCGCTCCGCCTTCGATCACGCCGAGCCGTGCGTGGCGATCATCAAGCACGCCAACCCGTGCGGCATCGCGATCGACGCCGACATCGCGGCCGCCCACCGCGCCGCGCACGAGTGCGACCCCGTCAGCGCGTTCGGTGGCGTGATCGCGGCCAACCGCGAGGTCACGGTGGAGATGGCCGAGCAGGTCGCCGAGATCTTCACCGAGGTGATCATCGCCCCGTCCTACGCGGACGGTGCCGTGGAGATCCTGCAGCGCAAGAAGA
>NZ_JAALDT010000335.1:0-1983 GCF_014144995.1 Dietzia sp. DQ11-71
CGCGGGCAGGCGCTCGGCCAGCACCCGCGCGCAGGCCAGGGTCGCGGTCGCCGGGTCCGCCATCGACCGGGGCGCGCCGAACACGACGAGCGCGGCATCGCCGAGGAAACTGTCGACGATGCCGTCGTACTCCTCCACGGTCTCCACGACCACAGAGAAGAACCGGTTGAGCACGTCCACCACCTCGCCGGCCTCGGACCGCACGGCCATCTCGGTCGAGCCGATGAGGTCGACGAACACCACGCCCACGCGCGAGTCGCGCCCGCCCAGCTCGGGATCGTCGAGCTCCGCGGCCTCGGCAACCTCGCGCCCGACGTGTCGACCGAACAGGTCGCGCAGCCGTTCGCGCTCCTGCAGCCCCGAGGCCATCTCGTTGAACCCGCGCTGCAGCTCACCGAGCTCCGTGGCGTCGTAGACCACCACGCGCCGAGAGAGCGTGCCGTCGCTGATGTCCTGCATCGCCCACCGGACGCTGCGCAGCGGGGCGATCATCGACCCCGTCGCGAGGGAGATGAGGAGGAACCCGGCCAGGAGGGACGTGGCACCCAGGACGATGACGACGACGGCGAGGCGTTCCAGCGACAGGGCACGGCCCGCGAGTGTGTAGATCGCGACGATGATCAGGCCCGTGACGGGCACCCCGCTACCCAGGGCCCACGCCACCCGGAGCCGCGTCATGGCGCCGAGGAACCGGGCCCGCGGGGCGCGGCCCGTGGACAGTGCGACCGCCGCCACGGGCCGCAGGCCGAAGTCGGCGAGCAGGAACGCGGCGCCGCACACGACCATGCCGGCGAAGGAGATGGTGAACCCGACCACCGGGATCGACGTGGGGTCGACCAAGCCGTACGCGGGGGTGACGACCGCGACGCCGAGCAGCCACAGGAAGGCCTGGATGAGGGTGATGCGGGCGGGCAGGCGCAGGGTCCGGGCGCGGTCACGGTCGGTGGGCTCGCGGCCGTCGAGGAACCACCGGACGCGGCGGTAGACCGCACCGGTGACCCAGATCGTGCCCACGATGACCGCCATCGTCACGTAGACGGGCACCACGATCACGGAAGGGACGAGGAACTCCCGCGACAGCACCGCCGGGCCCGGCAGCACGAAGAAGACCAGCACCACGGCCACCGCGACGCCCACCAGGTTGGAGGCGAGCAGGGTCAGGACCAGCAGGATCCGGACGCGCAGCGCGCGAAGGCGGGCGGACTCCTCCTCCCGGCCGAGAAGCACCGACCCCAGTTCCGGTCGACGCAGCAGGGACAGGTCTATTCGCACGCCTCGTATCGTGCCACCACGGGGAGGCGATCGTGATGCCCTCGTCACACCCGGGCCGCGGGGCTGGGGTGTGGGGCCCGCTACGCGTAGGGTGGTCCTCGGACGGCCCGCACCACTCTTGCCTCGGGCCGTGCGGTTGTCGACCTCCCCGTGGTCGCGCACCGGGCGCATCGCTCACCGAAGTGGATGCGACTCCCCGCGAGCGCGCCGGGCAAGACGCCATTCTCTATGTACGGAGCCTTCTCCCTTGTCACGTTCTTTCGCCGATCTCGGCGTTCCTTCCCCCCTGCTCGACGTTCTCGGCAGCGCGGGGATCACCACCCCCACCCCCATCCAGTCGGCCACACTGCCGGACGCCCTGACCGGCCGTGACGTGCTGGGCCGCGGCCGCACCGGCTCCGGCAAGACCTACGCGTTCTGCATCCCGCTGGTCGCCCGCCTCGCCGCGTCCGGCGGCCGCCGCGCCCGCAACTCCCCGCGTGGGCTGATCCTGGCGCCGACCCGTGAGCTCGCCCGGCAGATCAACGAGACCCTCGAGCCGCTGGCGACCTCCATGGGCCTGAAGACCACCGTCATCTTCGGCGGCGTCTCCCAGGGCCGTCAGGTCGAGGCGCTCAATCGTGGCGTCGACATCGTCGTGGCCTGCCCGGGTCGTCTCGAGGACCTCATGGGACAGAAGCACTGCCGCATGGACTCGATCGAGATCAGCGT
>NZ_JAALDT010000336.1:0-2460 GCF_014144995.1 Dietzia sp. DQ11-71
AGCGGTCGTCGCGGTTGACGTACAGCAGCGTCGCGTCGGGGCGGGTACCGGTGGCTCCGTCGGGCTGGCCGCGGCGCGCGTCGCGGGCGATGCGGCGCAACAGACTGATGATCGGGGTGATCCCCACCCCGCCGGCGATGTGCAGGGATTTCGCACCCGGCGAGGGCGTCGGGAAGTCGCCCGAGGACTGCGGCACGCCGACCAGTGTCACGTGGTCGCCCGCGCGCAACGAGTCGTTGAGCCGGGTGGACACCCGCCCGCCCTCGACCCGCTTGATGCAGATCTCCATGGCGCCCCCGGCATCCCCCTCCGCGTCCGAACTGTCGCGGACCAGGCTGTACTGGCGGACCGACTCCTCGCCGCCCTGACCATCGCCGCCGTGATCGCCTCCGCCGGCGACCCGGAGCGACACGTACGCCCCGGCATCCCACCCGATGTCCTCCCAGCCGCGCGGGCGGGCCAACCGCACCGACACGGCCTGGCCGTCGGCGACGGGCGTCGCGGACAGGACCCTGACCGGCACGTTGTGGAAGCGCGGCTTGTCCAGGTACGGCGACTCGGGCAGGGGCCTGTAGGACAGCCCGGCGCGCACGCGGCGTACGAGTGAGGCGGGGTCGCGCAACAGTGTCGAGGGGCGGCCGAACTCGCGCTCGCCGAACGGGACCGACAGCCCGGTGAGCGTTTTGGCGATCAGCGGCACGGTCTCCAGCAGCGGGGTCTCGTGGTACGGAAGCCCGTACTTGGCAGCGATGGCCCGAACCTCCGGGGCGATCCGGCGCTGCATCGACGGCGGTAGGTCGGGGAAGAGGTGGTGCTCGACGTGGGTGTCGAGGCCGCCGTAGAAGATCCGCAGGTCGGGGCGATCGGCGAACGGCACCTCCTCCTCCAGGACCCGCGCGAGGGCGTCGTCCATCTGCGTGCTGGGCAGGAAGTTGCGGGTCGCCCGGATCTGTCGCTCGTAGTACTGGTCGGCGGTCTCGTCGGGGCCCGGGTCGGTGAACAGCTCCAGCTCGCCGGCGTGGTGCTCGATGAACACGAGGAACAACACGGCCATGTAGCCGGTGACGCCGCCGGAGTAGTTGGCCAGCAGGGTGGGCAGCGGCTTCCACCCCGAGCGGAACGGTTCGTCGATGAAGCGACGCCTCAGGTCGCGTCCGGCGATCCGGGCGGGCGAGCGCAGGGTGTAGGCGCTGAAGAACGGGTCGCCGGAAACCTTGCGGGCGATGTTGGCCAGGAAGAACGGAGCCGCTGCCGGGGCCGCTGCCGCCAGCGCCGAGATGAGCGCCACCTGACCGAGGTGGTGGCCGTACCAGTCCTGTCCGGCGCTGCCGCGGAAGATGCTGTAGCCGAGGTCGTGGTCCTTGCCGACGATGTTCGTGTTGGGGTGGTGGCCCACGTGATGCATCGTCTTCCAGTGGTCGACGTCCACGTTGAAGTCCCACTCGTAACGGTCGGAGTGATATTCGCCGTTGCCGGGCAGGTGGTCGTAGCTGCCGTGGACGATGTTGTGCCCGAGCTCGGAGAACTGCATGAGCCGGTACATCATCTCCAGCGCCGTGGCCCGCCGGATCGCCCGCGGCCCGCCCTCGCGCAGCAACTCGCGGCGACGGGCGTCGATCGCCCGGCCGTAGGCGGTGACGTTGCGGATGTGCGCCAGGTCGTCCTCGCCGACGGCGGCCTTGGCCCGCGCGTACAGCGCCCGGATCTCGTCGGCGAGGCCGGTGGGGCCGGCTGACTGGGCGGTTCCTGCGCGTGCGGCGAGAGTCATGACTGTGACGCTAACCACCCGACGCGGGCGCGGGAAGGTCGCAAACGGGCGCAGAGTTGGCATTTTCGGACATCCGCCGCCCGGTGTTGCTACGGTCGGCCGATGGAGTCCTCGCCGGTATGGGCGGTGCCGCGGGGCACCGAGGGCGTCCGCATCATGGTGGAGGGCGGGCTGGCCCACGGGATGACGACGACGGAGTGCCTGGCCGGCACGGGTCTCGATCCCGGCGACCTCCACGACGAGACCGCGCAGATCTGGGCGCACCAGGAGTTCACGGTGATTCGCACCCTGCTCGCGCGCCTCGGAGACCGGCCCGGGCTGGGGGCGGGCGTCGGTGCCCACTCCACCATCGGACGGACCGGCGTCATCGGCTTCATGATGCTCGCGGGCCCCACCGTGCAGGCGGCGATCGATCGCGCGATCCCCTATCTCGCCTTGTCCCCGACCCACGTGCAGTTCTCTCTCGAGGTGGACGGCCCGGACGGCGGGGCGGTCCTGGTCGCCGCCGACGACCAGATCCCCGCCGACGTGCGCACCTTCGTCGTGGAGCGGGACCTGGCAGGGTTGGCCGCGGCGTTCCGCGGTGCCCGGATCGACCTGGGGCCGGTCTCGCTCGAGACGACCCTCGGCCCAGAGAGCGCGGCGCTGGTCGGGCACGCGTGGGGCCTGGCGCCGGACACGGTCACGCCGCA
>NZ_JAALDT010000337.1:0-1438 GCF_014144995.1 Dietzia sp. DQ11-71
GGCCGAACTGGCCGGACTGGGCGGCGTGATCGTCCACGGCATGTGGCTCTCGGCCGCCGCGCAGCACGCGGTGCAGGCCTCGGACGGGAAGACCCCCGCCCTGCGGATCGCCGGCTGGACCGCCCGCATGCTCGCCCCGGTCCGCCCGGGCGACCACATCAAGGTCCGTGCCGTGCAGACCGGCCGCCACGCCGGCGGCCAGGTCCTCGAGGTCACGTGCACGGTCGACGGCGCCACCGTCATGGCCGCCACCGCGCTGACCGAGGCCCCGCGCACCGTCTACGCCTTCCCCGGCCAGGGCATCCAGGCCAAGGGGATGGGCATGGAGGGCCGCACCCGCTGCCCCGCCGCCCGCGAGATCTGGGACCGCGCCGACAAGCACACCCGCTCCGCCCTCGGCTTCTCGATCCTGGCGCTCGTCCGCGAGAACCCCACCGAGGTCACCGTCCGCGGTGAGGTCCACCGGCACCCCGACGGCGTGCTCTACCTGACGCAGTTCACCCAGGTCGCCATGGCCTGCCTGGCGGTGGCGCAGCGCGCCGAGCTCGAGGCCGACGGCCTGCTCATCGACGACGCCTACTTCGCGGGTCACTCGATCGGCGAGTACGACGCCCTGGCCGCCATCTCCGGCGTGTTGGCGTTGGAGCCGCTGCTGGAGATCGTCTTCCAGCGCGGGTCGACCATGCACCAGCTGGTGCCGCGTGACGCCCACGGCCGCTCGGACTACCGCATGGCCGCGATCCGTCCGTCCCAGATGGGGATCTCGGACGACGAGGTCGCCGACTGGGTGGCCGGCGTGTCCCGCGAGTCCGGCGAGTTCATCGAGATCGTCAACTACAACCTGGCGGGCTCGCAGTACGCGCTCGCCGGGACCGTCGCCGGGTGCAATGCACTGGAGAAGGCCGTGGAGCGGGAGCTCGCGGTCTCGGGCGGCAAGAACGCCTTCATCCTGGTGCCCGGCATCGACGTGCCGTTCCACTCCACCGTCCTGCGCGGCGGCGTCCCGGACTTCCGGGCCACCCTCGACGAGCTGATCCCGCACGACATCGACATCTCGGTGCTCGTGGGCCGCTACGTGCCGAACCTCGTGCCGCGCCTGTTCAGCCTCGATCGCGACTTCGTGCAGGAGATCGCCGATCTCGTGCCGGCCGACTCGCTGGCCGAGGTCCTCGCGAACTGGGACGCCTGGGCCGCCACCCCCACGCGACTGGGCCGCCTGCTGCTCGTGGAGCTGCTTGCCTGGCAGTTCGCCAGCCCGGTCCGGTGGATCGAGACCCAGGAGCTGTTCTTTACGCCCGTAGAGCGTGGCGGACTCGGTATCGAGCAGTTCATCGAGGTCGGTGTCTCCAACGCCCCGACCGTCGCGAACCTCGCCTCCAAGACCCTCGACCTGCCCACGCACCGCGGCCCCCGGGCCCAGGTGATCAACATCGAGCGC
>NZ_JAALDT010000338.1:0-5972 GCF_014144995.1 Dietzia sp. DQ11-71
ATCAGCGAGGCGTTGATCTGCTGCGCGGCGCGGGCCCCCTGGGCGGCGGCGGCTCCGACCTGCGCCATGAGATCGGCGCAGTTGCCCGCGGCCCACACCCCCGGCACCGGGGTGGTGCCCATCTCGTCGGTCGGGATGACCGTGCCGACCGGGTGATCGACCGCCTCCAGACCGATGGCCGCGTACGGCTCTACCCCGACCGTCAACCGGGTGGCCACCACCACGGCGTCCAGATCGATCACCTCGTCGTCGTCGACCTCCACGCCGACCACCCGCCCACCGTCGGCCGCCACTCCCGAGATCCTTCGCTCCTCGATCGGGATGCCCAGGGCGGCCAGGGAGACCCGGTCCTGCTCGTCGATCGGGCGACCGCCGCTGAAGAACGTGATGTCCCGGCTCCACTGGTGGAACAGCATGGCCTGGTGCGGGGACATCGGATGGGTCCCCAGGATGCCGATCCGCTGGTCGCGCACCTCCCAGCCGTGGCAGTACGGGCAGTGCAGGACGCCGCGCCCCCACTGCTCGCGGACCCCGGGGATGTCGGGGAGTTCATCGCTCACCCCGGTCGCGATGAGCAGTGTGCGGGTGGGCAGCACCGAACCGTCGCGCAGGATGACGTCGAAGCCGTGCCCGGCCGTGCGTGTGTCCACGACCTCGCCGTCGATGACCTCGCCGTCGTACCCCCTGACCTCCGCGCGGCCTCGCGCGAGCAGTTCCGACGGGCTCACCCCGTCCAGGGCGAGCAGCCCGTGGACTCCCTCGGCGGGAGCGTTTCGCGGCTCGCCGGCGTCCACCACCGTCACCCGACGGCGGGCGCGGGCCGACGTCAGCGCGGCGCTCAGGCCGGCCGCCCCGCCACCGACCACCACCACATCCCGCAGTCCTTGATCGTCCGTGTCCATCTGTCGACCTCCGCTCTCCGGGCCACCGGTTCCGGGCCCCGTCCCCCTCGACGATGATCCCTTCACCCGGATGTCGCAACTAACCTTGCCAGTCTGGCAAACTCGGCTCATGACCGATCAGACCGCCCGCACCCTCGACGCCGTGGGTTCGCGGCTGAGGGCCCTCCGGCAACGCCGCGACCTCACACTGACCGCGCTGGCGGAGTCCACCGGGATCTCCACCAGCACGCTGTCCCGACTCGAGTCCGGGCAGCGCCGACCCACCCTCGAACTACTGCTGCCGCTGGCGCGGGCACACGGCGTCACCCTGGACCAACTCGTCGACGCCCCGCCGACCGGTGACCCGCGGGTGACGCTGCAGCCGATCGCCACCGACTACGGCGCTACCGTGATCCCGTTGTCGCGCCGACCGGGCGGGATCCAGGCGTACAAGTTCGTGCTCCCCACCGGGAGTGACGACGACGAGCCCCACCTCCACGTCCACGAGGGCTACGACTGGGTGTTCGTCCTGGACGGCAGGCTCCGACTGGTCCTCGGCGAGCACGATCTCGTCCTCACGCCGGGCGAGGCGGCCGAGTTCGACACCCGCACCCCGCACTGGTTCGGCGCCACGAGCGCCGGCCCGGTGGAGTTCCTCAGCCTGGTGGGCCGGCAGGGCGAGCGGGCGCACATCCGGGCGGCACCGGCCCGGTGATCTTCGCGACACGATGTCAGCATCGTGTCGGGCACGAGGGCGAGGGGCGGTTCCGAGCAGGCGAGTCGGTCGCCCTGCCGGGAGTTGTGATCGTCCTCCCCTACCGCCCCGGGACGACCGCCCACCCCGTGGTCATCTGACCGGCGAACTCCGGCAGACGCACCAGGATCCGGTTCTGCTCGGCACGGGGACGGAAACCCACGTCGAGATACCGCGGCGCCTCGTCGGGGCGGTCGCGGACGAGCGAGCGGTACGCCGGCACCAGGTCCTGTTCGATGTACTCCCACCGGGGTACGCGGTCGGCCCAGTTGAAGGCCGGGAGCGGCGTGTGGGCGACCACCGGCTGACCGCCCGCCTCCGCGCGGACCGAGAGTGGTCGGAACCGCCCCAGCGTGCGGGCGCCCGGGATGTCGGGCGCCCCGCCGACGGTGGTGATGTAGGTGAGAACCCGGCCGACGTCGCCGCGACCGGAGGCGGTGGCATCCCACTGGTCGGCGATGATCTGGTTCTGCTCCCGGGACGCCATCCGCAGCAGCGCCTCGGACAGGCCGTCGGGGGATCCCTCGTCGAGCATCCGCCAGGATTCCAGCGCGTAGTCGTCGTACGCACCTCCCGCGGCGAGTTCCTCGACCGCGGGCAGGCCCCCCGCGGCGTAGGCCTCGTGCACCGGGATCATGTCCGTGAATATGTGCCGCTGCATGACGAGGAGTCGGTGCAGGTACCAGTCCACGTCGGGTTGCCGCAGTGTGGGGCCGACCGTGGCCAGCAGCCGGACGTCGCGCGGCATCTCGCGGGCCACCTCCCACGGCAGCCCGGCCATCGCTCCCCCGACCCCGAGCCCCGCCTCGTGCACCCCGGGAACGGTGAGCACACCGCCGACGTCGTCGAGGTCCCAGAACCCGGCGGCGAACGACATCCCCGCGAGCCCGGCCATCCCGGCCCACCAGTACCCGTCGTGGGAGTTGTACAGGCGCAGGTAGTTGACGTACACCTTGTCGACCGTGTCGAGGTTAGCCGCCAACCCCCGGGCGGGTTCCCACTGCTCCAGGTCGATGTCGGCGTTCTCCGCCCCCACCGCCAACCAGTACTGGCGCGCCAGGGTCGAGTACCTCTCCGGAGCGACACGGGCCGCCCTCACGACGTCGAGCGCGGCCCGGAGCTCGGCCACGTCGGTGGTCATCCCGGTGGAGACGCCGCCCGCCATCTCGCCGTCGGCGTTGTCGGCCGGGACATCGAGGTAGACCGAATACGGCGTGGCACCGGCGGTCGTCGGCGAGTGGACGACGGACACCACCGTGAGCATGAGAGCGGCGAGCAGTGCGACGGTGAGGGCTCCGAGTCCGTCTGGTGCTCGACCCATGACGCACCGCCCCCCGCTCGCCCGACTGTGATCTGAGTCACTTTATGCGGCATCCCTCCGGCCGGCGACCGCACGCGCCGGAGCCCGATGAGGCCATCCGACGTGACACGCGCGACAATGGACCGGATCAGGCTGTCGAGCAGCACCCGCGGAGCCAAGGAGTCCAGTGAGCACCACCGTCGACCGGGCCCCGGCCCGTAGCGCCACCCGAGACCTCGCCCAGATCGCGGTGTTCGCCGCTCTCATCGTGGTGCTGGGCCTGCCCGGCCAGATCAGCATCGGTTCGGCGGGTGTGCCCATCACCCTGCAGACGCTCGGCGTGATGCTCGCCGGCTCACTGCTCGGCTGGCGCAAGGGCGCCCTGTCGGTGCTCGCGGTCATGGTCATCGGTCTCGCGCTGCCGGTGCTCGCGGGCGGCCGCACGACCCTGACCTCGCTGGCCGGACCCACCGCGGGCTTCCTCATCGGCTGGATCCCGGCGGTGATCGTGATCGGCCTGCTCACCGCGTGGATCATGCCGCGCTACCGGCTCGTCCCGGGACTGCTCATCAACATCCTCGGCGGCATCGTCGTCATCTATGCCGTCGGGGTGGCCGGCATGTTGCTCCGCACCGAACTGACGCTCGGCGGTGCGATCGCCGCCAACACGGTGTTCCTGCCGGGTGACCTCGTCAAGGCGGTCGTCACGGCGATCGTCGCGACGCAGGTCCACAAGGCACGTCCCGGCCTGATCGCGCCGCTGCGCCGGAAGTGACCAGCACGGAGATCCGCTTCGACGGGGTCGGCCACGCCTACGGTGACCGGACCGTCCTCGCCGACGTCGACCTGACCCTCACCGAGCGACGCATCGGGATCGTCGGCGTCAACGGCGGCGGCAAGTCGACGCTCGCTCGGATGATCAACGGTCTCGTGGTCCCCACCACCGGGACGGTCACCGTCGACGGCCTCGACACCCGCCGCATGGGCGCGGCGATCCGCCGCCGTGTGGGCTTCTGCTTCACCGATCCGGACACCCAGATCGTCATGCCGACCGTGGAGGAGGACGTCGACTTCTCCCTGCGCCGTTCGGGTCTGAACCGGGAGGAGCGACGACGACGAGTCGCGCAGGTGCTCGAGACCTACGGCCTGGCCGGCCATGCCGAACATCCGTGCCACCTCCTCTCCGGGGGCCAGAAGCAGTTGCTGGCCCTGGCCGCGGTGTTGGTGATCGAACCCGCCGTGGTGGTCGCCGACGAGCCCACGACCCTGCTCGATCTGCGTAACCGCGCACTGGTCGCCGAGACGTTCGCCGGGTTGCAGCAGCAGCTGGTGGTGGTGACGCACGACCTGGACCTCGTCGCCGACTTCGACCGCGTCCTGGTGGTCGACGGCGGCCGGGTCGTGATCGACGACGCCCCCCGCCCCGCGCTGGCGGGCTACCGGCGGATCGCGCTGGAGGCCTAGGTGTTCGCCACCTATCAACCGGGGAACTCGCTCCTGCACCGACTGCCGGCGGGGTGGAAGATCCTGCTGGTGTGCGTGCTCATCCTCGTCGCCACCCTGGCGATACGCGAGCCCTGGCACGTGCTGCCCGCCCTCGGGGTGACCGCGGCCCTCTACGCGATCGGACGGATCCGTCCGCGGGCGGCGTGGGACCAGGTCCGCCCGGTGCTGCCGATGCTCATCGCGATCCTGGTACTCCAGTGGATCGTCGCCGACCTCGACACCGCCCTACGGGTCTGCGGCGCCCTGCTGGTCGCCATCACCGTGGCGGGCCTCGTCGCCTTGACCACGCGGGTCTCGGACATGCTCGACGCCGTCACGCGGGCCGCCCAGCCGCTGCGGCACGTCGGTGTCTCACCGGACCGGATCGCACTGGTGTTGGTACTGACCATCCGCGCCATCCCCCTGCTCGCGCGTCGGCTTCGCCAGGTCACCGAGGCCCGCAAGGCCCGTGGCCTGGGCATGTCGATACGCGCGCTCGTCGTGCCGACCGTGCTCGGCGCCCTCACCACCGCCGACCAGTTGGGCGACGCGTTGGCCGCCCGGGGCGTGGACGACTGAACCCGACCGACGTTCGGATGCGGACGCCGTCCCCGGCACCGCTGCGTATCGTGGGGCCATGTCCCGACGCACCCGGAATGCCGGCCGCGACGATGCTGCAGCGAGCTCTCCAGCCGAGCCTTCTTCCCCCCGGTCCTCCGCTCTCGTGCCCATCACGACGGAGTCGAAGGAGGTCGCGCTGCGTTCGGCGCCCCTGTCCAGTCTGGCCGGGTCCGCGTTCGGCGCCGTGGCCGCGGTGGCGCGACTCGCGCGCCCGAAGGCGCTGCACCCCAAGGGTGTGATCGCCGAGGCCACGCTGAGCGTGACCGGGGTCGGTCGCACGGGGTCGTCCCTGCTGGACGTGACGGGCCGCTGGCCGGCGACGATCCGGTTCTCCCGCGCGGTGGGGCTGCCGGACGCGGTGCCCGATATCGGCGGGATGGCCGTCCGCATCCACGCCGAGCGGCCGGTGGACATCCTGCTGGCCAGCACCGGCACGGGCCCGCTGAGCCGGTACGTCCTCACCACGGGCTGGCGCACGATGGGCCGCACCATGACGTCCATGTTCCCGGTGCTCATCGCGGGTCGCCCGCTCCTGTTGGCCGCGATCCCCACCGGCGACGGCGGCACGTGGACCCTGCAACATGCGACGCCGCTCGGCAAGTGGAAGACGCTGGGCCGGCTCACGGTGGACTCGTGGGAGGACGACGACGAGAACCTGCACTTCGATCCGATCGGGAACCGTCTGCCCGGGTCGCGCTACCCGAATGTCCTCAGGGCGCTGCGGGACCCGTCGTACCCGCCCGCCGACCGCGGCGCCTAGGGCCGATCAGCACTCCGCGGCGCCGCGCCGCCAGTACCCCATGAACGCCACTGCCTCCTTGGGCACCCCGGCGGCGTCCACGGCGAGGCGGCGCATGGCACGGACGAGCCCCGCCTCTCCGGCGAGGAATACATACGGCTGGCCGGCGGAGACGGCGGTCGCCGGCTGCCA
>NZ_JAALDT010000339.1:0-7988 GCF_014144995.1 Dietzia sp. DQ11-71
GACCTGCTCGACGCGCTGCGCGAGCTGGGGTCGGTGTCGGCCTGGTCGGTCACCGCCTCCGAGCCGCTGCCCGCGCCCGGACCGGGGCCGGACGGCCGGTGCGAGGGAATGGCCAACCTGGCGTTCCTGCGGCGGCCCGAGCGCATCGGCCGGGAGGAGTGGCTGCGCACGTGGCTCGAGGAGCACACGCAGGTCGCCATCGACACCCAGTCCACCACCGCCTACACCCAGCACGTGGTGGTCCGCGCGTTGACCGCCGACGCACCGGTGATCGACGGGATCGTGGAGGAGGTCTTCCCCATCGAGGCCGCGACGGACCTCGGGGTGTTCTTCGACGCCGGCGGCGACGACGCGCGCATGGCGGCCAACATCGAGGCCATGACCGCCTCGACCGGACGGTTCCTCGACGACGGCACGGTGGACGCCGTCCCCACAGGGCGGTACGTGATGGGAGTTCCCGGCGTGGGCGTGTGACAATGGGGTGATCGCCCGGTCGGACCGCACCCAGCCACGCCCGGGCCCGCCCGAGGAGTGATCGAGATTCCCAACTTCGCAGAGACGACGTTCACCGATCCCGCCAGGATCAGGAACTTCTGCATCATCGCCCACATCGACCACGGCAAGTCGACGCTCGCCGACCGCATGCTGCAACTCACCGGCGTGGTCGAGGAGCGGCTCATGCGCGCCCAGTACCTCGACCGGATGGACATCGAGCGCGAGCGCGGCATCACCATCAAGGCGCAGAACGTCCGCCTGCCGTGGGTGCCGCGTTCCGGCCCCCACCAGGGCGAGGAGATCGTCCTGCACATGATCGACACCCCGGGCCACGTGGACTTCACCTACGAGGTCTCCCGCGCGCTCGAGGCGTGCGAGGGTGCGATCCTGCTGGTCGACGCCGCGCAGGGCATCGAGGCCCAGACGCTGGCCAACCTCTACCTGGCCATGGAGAACGACCTCGAGATCATCCCGGTGCTCAACAAGATCGACCTGCCGGCGGCGGACCCGGACCGGTTCGCCGAGGAGATCTCCCACATCGTCGGGTGCGAGCCGGACGACGTGCTGCGGGTCTCCGGCAAGACGGGCATGGGCGTCGAGGCGCTGCTGGACAGGGTGTGCGAGCGGATCCCGGCGCCCGTGGGCGATCCGGACGCCCCGGCCCGCGCGATGATCTTCGACTCGGTGTACGACACCTACCGCGGTGTGGTCACCTACGTCCGGGTGTTCGACGGCTCGCTCAACCCGCGCGAGAAGGTCAGGATGATGTCCACGGGCAGCACCCACGAGGCGCTCGAGGTCGGCATCATCTCGCCGGAGCCCAAAGCGACGAAGGGGCTCGGGCCCGGCGAGGTCGGTTATCTCATCACCGGCGTCAAGGACGTCCGCCAGTCCAAGGTCGGCGACACCATCACCACCGCCCGCGGCGGGGCGGAGGAGCCGCTCGCGGGGTACGCCGAGCCCAACCCGATGGTCTTCTCCGGGCTGTACCCGATCGACGGGTCGGACTACCCGGTCCTGCGCGACGCCCTGGACAAGCTCCAGCTCAACGACGCCTCGCTGGACTACGAGCCGGAGACCTCGGTCGCGCTCGGGTTCGGCTTCCGCTGCGGCTTCCTCGGACTGTTGCACATGGAGATCACCCGGGACCGGCTGGAGCGCGAGTTCAACCTGGACCTCATCTCCACCGCCCCGAACGTGGTGTACCGCGTGGTCGCGGAGGACGGCAGCGAGCACCAGGTCACCAACCCGTCGTACTGGCCCGAGGGCAAGCACCGCGAGATCTACGAGCCGATCGTCAAGTGCACGATCATCGTGCCCAGCGAGTACGTGGGCACGGTCATGGAGCTGTGCCAGTCCAAGCGCGGCGAGATGAAGGGCATGGACTACCTGTCCGAGACCCGCGTCGAGCTCCGGTACGTCATGCCGATGGGCGAGATCATCTTCGACTTCTTCGACTCGCTCAAGTCCCGCACCAAGGGTTACGCGTCGATGGACTACGAGGAGGCCGGCGAGCAGGTCTCCGATCTGGTCAAGGTCGACATCCTGCTGCAGGGCGAGGCCGTGGACGCGTTCAGCGCGATCGTGCACCGCGACTACGCCCAGGCCTACGGCAACAAGATGACGGGCAAGCTCAAGGAGCTCATCCCGCGTCAGCAGTACGAGGTGCCGATCCAGGCGGCGATCGGCGCGAAGATCATCTCCCGCGAGAACATCCGAGCGATCCGCAAGGACGTGCTCTCCAAGTGCTACGGCGGCGATATCAGCCGTAAGCGCAAGCTGCTGGAGAAGCAGAAGGAGGGCAAGAAGCGGATGAAGTCCATCGGGCGGGTGGACGTGCCGCAGGAGGCCTTCGTCGCGGCGCTGTCGGCGGATTCGAGCGCGGACAAGAAGTAGGTCCCCGCACCGTGCGCGTGACTCAGGTCCGCGCGCGGTGTCGGCGGACGGCGCACCGGTTGGTGCACCGCGTCGAGCAGTAGGTCTTGCGTCCGTTGCGGGTGGTGTCGGCGAAGACGGCGTCGCAGTCGTCGGCGGCGCACCGCGCGAGCCGGTCGATGCCCCGCGAGGTCAGGTGGAGTGCGGTGCCCACCGCGAACATGGCGGTGAGCAGGCGGGCGAAGGAGACGTCGTCGGCGCGGTAGTGCACGTGCCAGTGGCCGTCGTGGTCGGTGAGGCGCGGCGGTGCCGAGTGCTCGGCCAGGAGGGCGTTGAGGGCGTCGGCGCGCCCGTGCGGCGCTGTGGTGTCGACGACGACGAGCCACGCGTCCAGGAAGGTGTCGACCTCGTCCAGGTCCGCGTCCGAGGCGCTCCGATCGATGGTCACCCCCGCCTCGCGACAGCGGTCCACCAGTTCGCGGGTGGTGCGGGGGCGGCGATTGGCCAGGTCGGCGGCCAAGGTGACCGGATCGGCCCCGTAAGGGTTGATATACACAAACAGATTACAGCACAGTGATCGGCATGCCCTCATCGTTCGCGGCCGTCGCCGCGTCCCCCGCACTCGGTGTGTCCGTCTGGGTGCTCGCCGCGCTCGTCCTGGCGGCGTTCGTCGCCGGGTGGGTGGACTCGGTGGTCGGCGGGGGAGGGCTCATCCAGCTGCCGGCGCTGGTGATCGCACTGCCGGCGGAGGCCTCGACGCCGGAGATCCTCGGCACCAACAAATTGTCTTCGGTCGCCGGCACCCTGGTCGCGACCCTGACCTATCTCCGGAAGATCCGTGTGCCGGTGGCGATGGTGCTCCCACTGGTGGTGGCGGCTTTCGCGGGATCCGCGGCCGGGTCCTCGGTGGCCCGGTTCATCCCCAAGGAGCTCCTCACGCCGATCGTCCTGGTGGCCGTCGTGGCGGTGGGCGCCTACACCTACTTCACGCCGACCATGGGGCGGGTCCACGAGGAACGGCACACCGGCTGGTCGCGGACGTGGCGCTCGGCGCTCATCGGTGGGGTGATCGGGTTCTACGACGGGGTGCTCGGCCCGGGGACGGGGTCGTTCTTCGTCATCGCGATCGTCGCGTTCCTGGGGTTCGGGTTCCTCCAGGGCACCGTGGCGGCCAAGCTCGCCAATCTCACCACGAACATCGCCTCGATCCTGGTGTTCGGCCTCCACGGTGAACTGCTGTGGATCATCGGCGGGTGCATGGCGCTGGCCAACCTGGCCGGCGGGTTCCTCGGGGCGCGGATGGCGATGCGGCACGGCAACGAGTTCATCCGCACCGTGTTCCTCGTGGTCATCAGCATCCTGGCGGTGAGACTGGCCTGGGAAACCGCCACGCAGTGGCTGTGACCCCGGGGCCCGCCGCGGCGGGCGCCGACGCGACCGCCGGCGGACGTAGACTCCCGCACATGACCCTTCCGACCCCCGAGGCCTCCCGTCATCCGCTGCTCGACGAGTCGCCGTTGCCGTACGGCCTGCCGGACTTCGCCGCCATCCGGGAGGAGGATCTGGAGCCGGCCATCCGGACCGCGATCGACGACCACGCGGCCGAGGTCGCCGCGATCGTCGCCAACCCGGAGTCGGCGACCGTGGACAACACCGTGGTCGCCCTCGAGCGCTCGGGACTGGCCCTGGACCGGGTGCTGTCGGTGTTCTACGGCCTGCTCGGTCCGGACGCCACCAAGGCCCGCCTCGACGTGGACCGGGTCGTCTCGCCGCTGCTGGCCGCGCACCATTCCGCGGTGATGACCAATCCGGTCCTGTTCGGCCGGGTGGACGCGGTGCTCTCCGCTCTGGAGGCGGGGGAGTTGGAGGTGGACGACGAGACGGAGCGGCTCGTGCGCCGCCACCACCGCGACCTGCTGCGCGCGGGCGCCGCCCTCGACGACGCCGGCCGCGCCCGACTCACCGCCATCGACACCAGGTTGGCCGAGTTGACCACCGAGTTCGGCGAGAACCTGCTGGCCTCGACCACGGAACTGGCCGTCCCGGTCACCGACGAGGCCGAACTCGCGGGCCTGTCGGAGTCCATGCGGTCCACGCTCGCCGCGGTCGCCGCCGAGTCGGGGCGAGAGGGGTGGCTGATCCCACTGGGGCTTCCCACCGTGCAGCCGATCAGCGCCCTGCTCGACGACGCCGGTCTGCGCCACCGCGTCATGGAGGCCTCACTCGGTCGGGGCGCGACGCCGGGCCACGACAACACCCCGGTCGTGCTGGAGATCGTCCGCCTACGCGCCGAGCGGGCGCGGCTGCTCGGGCTGGGATGCCACGCGGAGCACGTCCTCGCGGTGGAGACCGCCGGATCGCCCGAGGCGGCTCGCGGGCTGCTGCTCGACGTGGTCGACGCGGCCGTGACCAACGCCCGCAACGAGGCCAAGGACCTGCTCGGCGGCGACGACCGTGACCTGAACCCGGCCGACTGGGCCTGGGCGTCCGAGCGGCTGCGGGCCGAGCGGTTCCGGGTCGACGACGCGACCGTCCGTCCCTACTTCGAGCTCGAGCGGGTCCTGCGTGACGGGGTGATGCACGCGGCATCCGAGCTGTACGGGCTGCGCTTCGCCGAGCGGAACGACCTGCGCGGGTTTCTCCCCGACGTCCGGGTCATCGAGGTGTTCGACGACGAGCGGGCCGAGCCCGACGCCGGCGTGGGTCTCCTGCTGTTGGACTACTACGCCCGCCCGACCAAGCGCGGCGGGGCGTGGATGAGCTCGTTCCGCGACCAGTCCCGGCTCCTGGACTCGCGGCCCATCGTCGTCAACGTCATGAACCTGGCCCGTCCCGCGGTGGGGCAGCCCACGCTGCTCACGATGGACGAGGTCACCACGATGTTCCATGAGTTCGGGCACGCCCTGCACGGGCTGCTGTCGGACGTGGAGTACCCGGTGTTCTCCGGCACCTCCGTGCCCCGGGACTTCGTCGAGTTCCCCTCCCAGGTCAACGAGATGTGGGCGCGTCGACCGGAGATGCTCGCGCACTACGCCCGGCAGGTGGAGACGGGGGCACCGATCGCCGAGGACCTCGTCGAGCGGATGCGGGAGGCCGAGCGCTTCGGTGAGGGGCAGGCGACCGTGGAGTACCTCGGGGCGGCACTGCTCGACCTGGCCTGGCACTCCCTGTCGCCGGAGGAGGCCGACGCCGTCACCGACGTCGACGAGTTCGAGGCCCGCGTCCTCGCCGAGGCAGGTCTCGACGTCCCCGGCATCGAGCCGCGTTACCGGTCCCGGTACTTCCAGCACATCTTCGCGGGCGGGTACTCCGCCGCGTACTACTCCTACTTCTGGGCCGAGGTGCTCGACGCCGACGCCACCGAGTGGTTCGTCGAGAGCGGGGGCCTGACGCGGTCCTCGGGCGAGCGGATGCGGCGCGAGGTGCTGTCCCGGGGCGGGGCCATCGACTTCCTCGACGCCTACCGCCGCATGCGGGGGTCGGAGCCGAGCACCGCCGCGCTGCTGCGTCGGCGTGGGCTCGACTCCTCGGTGGTGGGAGGCCACGGGGCCGCCACCGCCGGGCGGTCGTAGGATCGGGACGTGACGGCGTTCCTGCAGTTCTGGGACAGAGTCGAGCTCTGGCTCGCCACCCTGCCGTTCCCGTTGCAGGTGATGATCCTGCTCGTGATGGGGCTCCCGCTGTTCTTCCTCGTCGCGGTGGCGGTCGAGAAGGTCGCGGATGTCCTCGTCCACCGGTTCCGGGCGCTCGTCGCCCCGAGGACCGTCGAGACCCGGAAGGAGGTCCGTTGATGCCCCGGTCGCGTGTGACACTCGCCCTGGTCCTGCTGATCGCGCTCGTCGTGATCGCATGGGTCCTCGTCGAGGTGCTCTGACCCCCGTTCCACGGCAGGAATTCCGCGATCGCCGCGGAATTCCAACCACCGCCACGCGGCGCCGTCCGGCCGTACACTCCTCGACATGCAGCGCTTGAGTGGGCTCGATGCCAGCTTCCTCTACTTCGAGACCAGGTCCCAGCTCCTGCACGTGTGCGGGCTGATCGTCCTGGACGTCTCCGGGATGGAGGACGGGTACTCCTTCGAGGCCCTGCGGACCGAGCTCCGACGTCGGATCACCGCGATGCCGCCGTTCCGGCGCAAGTTGCACGACTCGCTGCTCAACGTGGACCATCCGGTGTGGGTCGAGGCCGAGGACTTCGACATCGACCACCACCTCCATCGCGTCGGTATACCGGAGCCCGGCGGGGACCACGAGCTCGCCGAACTGTGCGCCCACCTGGGCAGTCAGCCGATCGACCGGTCGATTCCGCTGTGGCAGATGTATGTCATCGAGGGACTGCCGGACGGCCGGGTGGCGGTCTTCGCCAAGATGCACCACTCGACAGTCGACGGCGTCACCGGCGCCAACATGCTCTCGCAGCTGTGCACCCTCTCCGCGGACGAGCCGGAGCTCGACGAGCAGCTGGTCGAGGAGACCGCCGGTGGGTCCGGCGCCCTGGAGCTCGCCGTCGGTGGTGCCCTGTCGCGCCTGGCCACGCCGTGGCGACTCGCCTCCCTGTTGCCGGGGACGGTCGGGGTGCTCCCCTCGTGGATCAACCGCGCCCGCAAGGGACTGGCGATGCCCGCGCCGTTCACCGCCCCGCGCACCCCGTTCAACCGCACGATCACCGGACACCGGTCGATCTCCTACGCGAGTGTGGACCTGGCGGACATCAAGCGGGTCAAGAACGCGTTCGGCACCACGGTCAACGACGTGGTGCTCGCCGTCTGTTCGACCGCTCTGCGCAAGTACCTCGACGACCGGGACGCGCTGCCGCGCAAGCCGCTCATCGCCATGGTCCCCATGTCGGTGCACGCCGCGGAGTCGCGCCCCGGCACCAATCGTGTCTCGGGCATGTTCATGTCCCTGGCCACCGACATCGACGACCCGGTCGGTCGGCTCGAGGCGATCCGCGACGCCAACACCGTCGCCAAGGACCACACCGACGCGCTGGACGCCAACCTGCTCACCGACTGGGCGCAGTTCGCGGCGCCCTCGGTGTTCGGCTCCGCGGTCCGCATGTATTCGCGACTCCGGCTGTCCGAGCGCCACCCCGTGGTGCACAACCTCGTCATCTCGAACGTGCCCGGCCCCAACTTCCCGCTGTACTTCCTCGGCGCGAAGATCGAGAAGATGCTGCCCCTGGGCCCGGTCTTCCACGGCGCGGGCCTCAACTGCACCGTGATGTCGCTGGACGGCAGTCTGCACTTCGGGTTCATCGGGTGTCGTGACCTCGTCCCGGATCCCTGGCCGTTGGCGAACGCGGTCGAGGACGCCCTGGCGGAGTTCGTGGTCGCGGCGGAGGAGCGGGAGAAGAGCGGCACCCCCACCGCCGCGCGCAAATCGGCGGGCGAGTTGGCGCAGGAGCGCAAGGAGCAGCGCAGTGCTGCCCGCCAGGCGTCCAAAGAGTCGGCGAAATCGGGGTCCAAGGCCACGACGGTGACCGGGCGCGAGCGCGCTTCGACCCGGGAGGCTCCGCAGGCCGGGACCGGCGAGGGCGCGGCCTCGCGGCCCGCCACCGGAGAGGCGGGTGCCACGACGGCGCCGGCCAAGAAGGCGCCCGCGAAGAAGGCTCCGGCC
>NZ_JAALDT010000033.1:0-8290 GCF_014144995.1 Dietzia sp. DQ11-71
AGCGCCCAGCCGGTGGGGGCGCCCAGCTCACCGGGTCCGCCGGCGTCGGCGGGCCCGCCCGGCAATCCGGCGTGCCCGGGGCCTGTCGCTCGGTCACGGCTAGCGGGGTTACCGCTCGCCCGGTTGTCGCTCGCGGGGGTCATGTGAGAGCTCATAACTCCACCGAACCACGCGACACCCGACGGTGCAGCCGGTCGCCGACGCACCCCGGCCGCCCCCAGCCGCGAAATCGGCTACTCCGAATCGGGATCGGCGAGCCCAATTGGACTAGCGGATGCCGATTCGGAGTAGCGGATCTGCGAGGGGGTGGTCAGATGGTCGCGCGGAACCTCCGCAGGCGCAGGCTGTTGGCCACCACGAACACCGAGGAGAACGCCATCGCGGCGCCCGCGATCATCGGGTTGAGCAGCCCCGCCGCGGCCAGCGGGAGCGCGGCGACGTTGTAGGCGAACGCCCAGAACAGGTTGCCCCGGATGGTGCCGAGCGTGCTCCGCGAGAGCCGGATCGCGTCGGCCGCCGAGCGTAGATCGCCGCGGACCAGCGTGAGGTCGGAGGCCTCGATCGCAGCGTCGGTACCGGTGCCGATCGCGAGGCCCAGGTCGGCGGTGGCCAGGGCGGCAGCGTCATTGACGCCGTCGCCGACCATCGCCACGACGCGCCCCTCGGCCTGCAGCCGGCGGACCACGTCGACCTTGTCGGCGGGCATGACCTCGGAGATCACCGTGTGAGGGCCCGGGTCGATGCCGACCTCGGCGGCCACCGAGGCGGCCACCGCGGCGTTGTCCCCGGTGAGCAGGATCGGGGTGAGACCCAGCTCGCGGAACTTCTTGATGGCCTCGGCCGAGCTGTCCTTGATCTGGTCGGCCACCACGAGGACCCCGCGGGCCTTCCCGCCCCAGCCCACCGCGACAGCGGTCTGACCAGCCCGGGCGGCCTCGGCCATGGCGCTGTCCAGCTCCTGCGTCAGCGGCATGTTCCGCTCAGCCAGGAGGGCGGGACGGCCCACGACGACCACCTCGTCGTCGTCGGCCCCGGAGGAACCATCGACAGCGGGTTCCTCGGTCGCGCGCCCGGGACCAGCGACAACGCGCCCCGACACCCCCAGGCCCTCGTGGTTGGCGAAGTCCGCCACGCCCGGCAGATCGCCGACCTCTTCGCGGGCGCCGGCGGCGATGGCGCGGGCGATGGGGTGCTCGGAGGCGTCCTCCACGGCCCCGGCGCGGCGCAGAACTTCGGCCCGGTCCTCGCCGACCGCAACAGTCGTAGAGACCAGTGCGTGCCGACCGGTGGTGACGGTGCCGGTCTTGTCCAGGACGATCGTGTCGACCTTACGGGTGGACTCCAAGACCTCGGGGCCCTTGATGAGGATGCCCAGCTGCGCGCCGCGGCCGGTGCCGACCATCAGCGCCATCGGCGTGGCCAGGCCGAGCGCACACGGGCAGGCGATGATGAGCACCGCCACGGCCGCGGTGAACGCCAGGGCGGCGCCGCCTCCGGTGAGCATCCAGAACGCGAACGTCGCCACAGCCAGCACCAGGACGACGGGGACGAAGATCCCGGAGATGCGGTCGGCCAGGCGCTGTGCGGCGGCCTTGCCGGACTGGGCGTCCTCCACCATCTGCGCCATCTGCGCGAGCTGGGTGTCGGAGCCGACGCGGGTGGCGCGCACGGTCAGGCGGCCACTGGCGTTGACGGTGCCGCCCACCACGGCGTCGCCGGGACCGACCTCGGCGGGCACGGACTCGCCGGTGACCATCGACGTGTCGACCGCTGAGGCGCCATCGACGATCTCGCCGTCGGTGGCGATCTTCTCGCCGGGGCGGACGACGAAATCGTCGCCGACCTGCAGATCCTCCACCGGGATGCGGGTCTCCACACGCCCGCCATCAACACCGCCGCGCAACACGGCGACGTCCCTGGCGCCCAGCTCGAGCAGCGACCGCAATGCGGCGCCCGCCGTGCGCTTGGACCGCGCCTCGAAGTAGCGGCCCAGCAGGATGAACGTGGTCACCCCGGCCGCGGCCTCGAGGTAGATGTCGCCGGCGCCGTCACTGGGCGAGAGGCTGAACTCGAACCCGTGTGTCATCCCGGGCATGCCCGCGTGGCCGAAGAACAGGGCGTACAGCGACCAGAGGAACGCCGCCGAGGTACCGAGAGACACGAGCGTGTCCATGGTGAACGCGCCGTGGCGCAGGTTGATCGCGGCGGCGCGGTGGAACGGCCACGCGCCCCACACGATGACCGGGGCGGCCAGCGTCAGCGACAGCCACTGCCAGTTGGTGAACTGCAGCGCCGGGACCATGGCCATCGCGATCACGGGGATCGACAGGACGGCGGAGATGATCACGCGTTGGCGCAGCTCGTCGACCCGGTCGGGCGCGGCGGTGTCGTCGGTGGCGTTGCCTGCGTGGCCGGTCGACTGCCCGGCGTCGGCCGCGGAACCGTCAGCGCCGGGCGCGGACGTGCATGGCTGAGTGCTCCGGGGACGCGGCAGCTGCGCGTGGTACCCGGCCTGCTCGACGGTATCGAGCAGCAGCTGCGGCTGCAGGCCCTCGGGGATCCGGACGCGGGCCTTCTCTGTGGCGTAGTTGACCTCGGCGGTGACGTCGTCGAGTTTGTTGAGTTTGCGCTCGATCCGGTTGGCGCACGAGGCGCAGGTCATCCCCTCGATCTGCAGCTCGACCAAGGTGGTCCCGGCGGAGGGCGCCGTGTCCCGGCTGTCGGTGGTGGTCATGGTGTGCTCACTCCTGCGCTGTGACTGTGTACCCGGCCTCGTCCACGGCGGCGCGGACCGCCGCGGGATCGACCGGGTCGGAGGAGACGACGACGAGGCGACCCGACTCCAGATCGACTTCGACCTCGGTGACTCCCGAGATTTCCGAGACCTCCTCCGTCACGGAGGCGACGCAGTGGCCGCAGGTCATGCCGGAGACGGTGTAGGTGGCAGTGGCGGACATGGTGTTCTCCTCGTTCGGGTGGTGGGTGTGCGGTGACTGTCGGGGCCCGCGATCGGTCGGCGCGGTGATCAGGACCTGACCAGGCGGGCGATGGCGGCGTTGGCCTCGGCGAGCTTGGCCTCGGCTTCCTCCGGGCTGCCGTTCTCGATGGCGCCGGCGACGCAGTGTCCGAGGTGCTCCTCGAGCAGGCTCAGCGAGACGGACTGTAGGGCCCGGGTCATGGCGGAGACCTGCGTGAGGATGTCGATGCAGTACTTGTCCTCCTCGACCATCCGTTGCAGCCCGCGGGCCTGTCCCTCGATGCGGCGCAGCCGCTTGAGGTGGTCCTCCTTGTGCGGGGTGTATCCATGCTCGGCCATGGCCCATACGGTACCCCCCTAGGGTAAGTGCCGCAAGAGCGGATCGCGTTCTCCGACGCGCGCTCCGACCCCCGGCACCGGTTTTCAATCCGGCCCCTGCTGTTTATGGTCGGGACAGCGTCACTTCCGATGTCGATCAGTCGAGAAAGGAATGGACTCATGACGGACACGACCCAGACCGCTCGCCCGGCCCGGCACCGCTCCCCCGTCCAGTACGCAGCCCTCGCCTTCGGCGTGGTGTTCCTGCTCGTGGGGATCGCCGGCTTCATCCCCGGGATCACCACCGCGTACGACACCATGCAGTTCGCGGGACACGAATCCGAGGCCATGCTGCTGGGCCTGTTCCAGGTGTCGATCCTCCACAACATCGTCCACCTGCTCTACGGCGTCGTCGGGATCCTGATGTCCCGGACCGCCCCGCCGGCCCGCATCTATCTACTGGCCGGCGGCATCGTCTACCTGGCCCTGTGGATCTACGGCCTGGTGATCGGCCACGATTCGGCGGCCAACTTCGTGCCGCTCAACACGGCCGACAACTGGCTGCACCTGATCCTGGGCCTCGCCATGGTCGCCCTGTCCTTCCTCCACCGCGGGCAGCCGCGCCGAGCCTAGGAACGCCAACGACACCGCCACCCAGATCCTGGTGAGCTGACAATCGAGAGGTATCGCCATGCCGAAGACAGACAGCGACGGGAACGCCAAGGACAGCGAGCTGCCCTCGACGCTGCAACGCAGCGACCAGAAGGCCAAGGACACCTTCGCCAAGGCCTACGACTCGGCGGAGGAGGAGTACAGCGACGAGTCCCGCGTCGCGCGGACCGCCTGGAGCGCCGTCAAGCACACGCACGAGAAGGTGGGCGACCACTGGGAGCCCAAGGACGACAAGGGGCCCTCGGATTCACGCTCGGAGAGCGGCGGCCCGAACCCCTCCGGAGAGTCGAAGGGCGGGGTGGACGCCAACGCCAGCAAGGACCACCTCTACGAGCAGGCACAGCGGCTCGACATCGAGGGCCGCTCCGACATGACCAAGGACGAACTCGTGGAGGCGCTGCGCAAGGCCAACGACCGGAAGACGAAGGAGAGCCGCGACGAGTCGTGAGCCCGGCAGGACCTTCGGCACCTACCTCCTGCGCGCCTTCGACGTCAGCGATCCGGGCATATGGGTGCCGGTCCTCGCCGTTCTCGCCATCGCCTCCGCTGCGGCCGTGAACCCGGTGGGAAACCGACTGGTGGAACGCTCGGCCATGATCACCGCCGCGGTCAAGATCGGCGGGATCGCCGCGCTGGCCATCGCCGGGATCCTCGCCACCGGCGTGGGGTCACTGTCCCGGCTGGTCGACGCCGGTGACCGCACCCCGCCGGATCACGGGCGGGCCGGATTCCTGGCCGCCGTGGCGTTGACGATCCTCGCCTACAAGGGCTTCACCACGATCACCAGTCACGGCGCCGACCTGCGCAGGCCCGAACGCAACCTCGGTAGGTCCATCCTCATCTCCATCGCCCTGTGCACGGTGCTCTACCTCCTGATCGTCGTCGCGGTCAGCGGGAGCCTGAGCGTGCCGCAGATCGTCGAGGCGCGTGACTACGCGCTCGCGGAAGCGGCCGCGCCGCTGTTCGGCCAGTGGGGAGTACGCCTCACCGTGATCGTGGCGGTCGTGGCGACCCTGTCGGGACTCATCGCGAGCCTGTTCTCCGTCTCGAAGCTCTACGACATGCTCCGGGACATGGGGCAGGCCCCGGGGCTGCCGGGCCGGGAAGGCCATTAGTCGCTCTACATCACCGCGGGCCTGGCGATCCTCATGGCCGCCTTCTTCGACCTGTCCAGGATTGCGGCCCTCGGCGCGATCCTCTACCTGACGATGGACATCGCCATCCACCTGGGCGTCATCCGGCGACTCCCGGACGAGGTCGACGCCACCGTGTGGATCCCGTGCGTCGCCATCGTGCTCGACCTGGCCGTACTGGTCCCCTTCGTCGCCCTCAAGGCGGGGTCGGATCCGCTGACCATCGCCCTGACCGCAGGTGTCGCCCTCGCGATCTTCGCCGCGCAGTGGGTCACCGTCAGGCGCCGCGGTGACGACGATCGCGAGGGGGACGAGCACGAACACGCCGGGGCGTGAACGGCGCGCCCGTCAGCCGCGGTCGCGGTGCCTCGCCTCCGCACGGTCGGGCAGCAGATACTCGGCCGACACGGCGGCCGCCGCGGAACCCACGATCACCAGGACGAATCCGACGATGGCGACGTACGGCCCATAGGCGACCGATGCCTCGGCGGACAGCCCCGACAGGATCGGGTCCGCCGTCCCCGTGGAGCCGTACAGCACCCACATGAACGCGAGGTGGGCGATGAGGACCAGCCCCGCCGTCACGGCGTTGAGGATCGCGAAGATGCCGAGCCGGGCCACGAGCGTGACCACGGTGAGGAAGGACAGCGCCACCAGGCCGAGGAAGTTCACCGGGGTGATCTCCCTCAGCCCCAGCACCTCGGGCAGCACGAGGCCGGAGAGCGACTGCCCGCCGCCGGTCACCCACGGCAGGTAGAGGCTGAGCAGGGCGATCGCCAGACCGACGAAGGCGACCGGGGCGCCGATGCGGCTCTGGATGATCGGGATCGCCTTCTTCCTCCTGGCCGGCGTGCCGTCCGTGGAGGCCACCGGCTCGGGAGCGTGGGTCGCGTGAGCAGCCATGATGATCACCCTTCCGTGTTGTCCCACATGCGGTATGTGAGGTACACCATAGACTAAGTTGATATGACACCTTTCGCTACCCCTGCGGCTGTGAGTTCTCTGAATTTCCGGTCCGCCGCACCAGACGGATCGGCTGCCCGTCCTTCGGGAACGGCAGCGACTTCATGTCCATCGGGGCCGTGTAGTCCGGGTCGACGTGCCACTCGAAGGTGCGCAGCAGGTGATGCAGCACGAGTGAGACCTCGGCGCCGGCGAAGTGCTTGCCGATGCACTTGTGCACGCCGCCGCCGAACGGCTGCCACGCCTGGCGGTGGACCTTGTCCTCCCGGCGCTCCTCGGAGAACCGGCCGGGGTCGAAGACCTCCGGATCGGGCCAGTACTGCTCGAGGTGGTGGGTGAAGTAGGGAGCGATCGCCACCATCGTCCCCGCCGGGATGAAGTGCCCCAGCACCTCGGTGTCCTTGACGGCCGTGGCGCGATCGTGGGCACCGGCGACACCAGGCGCAGCGACTCCTTCATCACCAGGTCCAGCGACCCCAACTGCGAGAGCTGGTCGCAGCTGATCGTGTCGCGCGGAATCGCCAGGGACTCCTCGCGGCACCGCTCCTGCCACTCCGGGTGCTGGCCCAGGTACTGCATCATCGTCGAGATGGTGATGGTCGACGTGTCGTGCGCGGCCATGAGCAGGAAGATCGTGTGGTTGATGACGTCGTCGTCGCTGAACCGCTCGCCGTCGGCCTCCACCCGGCACAGCACGGAGAACAGGTCGTCGCCGTCGCCCGCCCGCCTGGCCGGCAGGTAGTCGCGGAGGAACCCCTCCACCCGGCGTCGGCCGACCAGTCCGCGGTGCCAACGCCCACCCGGGACGGGGTACCGCACGAGCGCGGTCGCCGCCTGGACACAGTCGATGAACGCGGCGTTGATCTGATCGAGGCGCGCCTGGCTGGCGCCGGGGGCGCCGCCCATGAAGACCTCCACCGCGAGGTTCAGCGTCAACTGCTTGAGCCGGGGATAGACCTCCACGCGCTCCCCCGGTTGCCACTGCTCGACGGCGGTGCGGACCGCCGGGTCGATCGCCGCCGCGTACCTGGCGAGACGGTCGGAGGTGAACGCCTCCTGCATGAGGCGGCGGTGGGCCATGTGCTCGTCGAAGTCCAAGAGCATCAGGCCGCGGTCGAAGAACGGCCCGATGAGGAACTGCCACGCCTCGCCGTTGGCGAACGCCTTGTCCCGGTTCTGCAGGACCACTCCCGAGGCCTCCGGCCCGAGCAGCGCCACGATCCTCGTCCCGAACGCGCGGAACCACGAGACCGGACCGTACCGGCGATGGCGCTTCTCCCACATCCGCACGGGATCCCGCAGATACCCTCCGGCAGCGCCGCCACGAGCTGTATCGCGACTCCGCGGCACTCGTCGTGACCCAGGCCCGGACACTGTTCGGGGACCGCGCCCTGCCCACCCCTCGGGACGAGATCAGCGCCCGCCTCCTGGTGGGCGGCCTGGGCGAACTCATCACCGCCTGGCTCCAGGCCGAGACCAGCGCGAGCATCGACGACATCGTCGACGAGGCGACCCGGTGGTTCACCGTGGGCATGCACGCCTGACAGCCGACGCGATTCTCGCCGCCGCCCGGCCGCCACCCAGGCGCGCTGACCAACCGCGCTGACCAACCGCGCTGACCGGCGACTCACGACCGGAGTGCCCGCCGCACACAGCATTCACTTAGACTCTGCTCAACTTCGTGAGCCAGAACACAATCAGTCCGGGGGGACCGTGCCACTTCGTCGAACCGCGATGCGCGCAGCCGCATTCGCCACCGCCATCGCCACCGCTGTCGCCGGAGGGGCCCTGGTCGCCCCCGCCGCCGGAGCGCAGGGATCGTCCAACGACCCGGCGCCCGCCTTCTACCAGCCGCCGGCAGACCTGCCCGCGACCTCCGGCGAGCTCATCAAGACCGAGCCGTTCCCGCTGGCCGGAGCGATCCCGCCGATCCCCGGCGCCGAACCGATCTCCGACGGCGCCGGTCCGCTGTCCACCGACGCACAGCGCATCATGTACACCTCCGTCGGGTCGCGCGGCCAGGCGATCGCGGTCACCGGCGCCTACCTGCAGCCGCGCGCACCGTGGACCGGGCCCGGGTCGCGTCCGCTGGCCGTCGTCGCGCCGGGCACTCAGGGCCAGGCCGACCACTGCGCACCGTCCAAGACGTTCCAGAACCTCGCCACCGTCCGCACCGACCCGCCGGGCGTCGGGTTCGGGTACGAACTCATCCAGGCCTACGCCCTGC
>NZ_JAALDT010000340.1:0-8893 GCF_014144995.1 Dietzia sp. DQ11-71
CCCGGCCAAGGCGGGTTCGCAGCAGAAGCGGGCGGCGAAGCCGACGGGGTCCAAGCCGACGAAGTCCACGCCGACGAAGTCCCAGCCGACGAAGTCCGAGCCGACGAGCTCCACACCCGCGGGACCGGGTACCCCCGACGATGCCGCCCAGGCACCGACCTACAGCGCGCCCGCGGCTACAGTCCTTGGCGACGACGAGATCTCGGCGACGCCGACCCCGCCGATCGAGACCCTGCCCGCCCCGGACCCGACTGGAGATGAGACCTCATCGGACACCCAGACCGGTCAGGTGTGACCGCCGCTCCCCACGACCCCGCCACACTGGCGAGCGCGCCCCCGCCCCGCGATCCGCGGGCGCCCTTCGGCATCTACCTCCACGTGCCGTTCTGCTCCACCCGGTGCGGATACTGCGATTTCAACACCTACACCGCCGGCGAACTCGGCTCGGCGACCTCCCCGGTCGACTGGGAACGGGCCGCGGCCGTCGAGATCGACCGGGCCGCACAGGCCCTGGCCGCGACGGGCACGCCCCCGCAGGTCGACACGGTCTTCATCGGCGGCGGCACCCCATCGCTGGTCGGCGCGGACGTCCTCGTGGGCCTGCTCGAGCGTATCGACTCGACCTTCGGATTGGCACCCGGTGCGGAGGTCACCACCGAGAGCAACCCGGAGTCCACCTCGCCGGAGTTCTTCGCCCGGTTGCGTGAGGGCGGGTTCACCCGCATCTCCCTGGGCATGCAGTCGACGGCCGCCCACGTCCTGCGCGTCCTCGACCGGACCCACACCCCCGGACGCCCGCAGGAGGCGGTGGCCGAGGCCCTGCGGGCCGGGTTCGAGCACGTCAACCTCGACGTCATCTACGGCACCCCGGGCGAGACGGACGACGACCTGGCGCGGACACTCGACGCGGTCGTCGACGCCGGGGTCGACCACGTCTCCGCCTACTCGCTGATCGTGGAGGACGGCACCGCGCTGGCCCGCCGCATCCGCCGCGGTGAGATGCCGGGCACGGTCGACGACGTCCTGGCCGACCGTTACGAGCAGGTGGCCGAGCGTCTGGCCCGTGCCGGGTTCCACTGGTACGAGGTCTCCAACTTCGCCACCGACTCCTCGGGATACTGCCGCCACAACATGGGCTACTGGCGCGGCGGCGACTGGTGGGGCATCGGGCCGGGCGCGCACTCGCACGTCGCCGGGGCCCGGTGGTGGAACGTCAAGCATCCCGCCCGCTACGCCGCCGAGTGTGACGCCGGCCGGCTGCCCGTGGACGGCGGGGAACTCCTCACCGACACCGACCGCCACATCGAGCGCATCATGACCGGGCTCCGCCTGGCCGAGGGGCTCGGCGACGGCGCCTTCACCACCGACGAGCGGATCCGCGCCGACACCCAGGTGGCGGCCGGACTGCTACGGCGACGGGCGGCGGGCGATCCCGCGGGCCCCGGTTACGCGCTCACCGAGGCGGGCCGGTTGTTGGCCGACGGGGTCGTGCGCGACGTCCTCGTCTGAACCGTCGGCCCGGGAAGTGGCATAGAATCGCCACGACGAGGACAGGGAGGAGCGAGCATGTCGAGTACGGCCGATCGTAGGACCGACGTCTTACGCGCGATCGTCTCAGACTACATCGCCTCCCACGAACCGGTCGGGTCCAAGGCCCTCGTCGACCGGCACTCACTGGGCGTGTCCAGCGCCACCATCCGCAACGACATGGCCGTGCTCGAGGCCGAGGGGTTCATCGTCCAACCCCATACCAGTTCCGGTCGGGTCCCCACGGAGAAGGGCTACCGGCACTTCGTCGACTCCATCGAGGAGATCACCCCGCTGTCGCGCGCGGAACGCCGGGCGATCCAGGCCTTCCTCGAGGGCGCCGTCGACCTGGACGACGTCCTCCGGCGGGCCGCACGGCTGCTGTCCCAGCTCACCCGTCAGGTCGCCGTCGTCCAGTACCCGGTCCTCGGTCGCTCCACGGTGCGCCACCTCGAGGTGGTGAGCCTGAGCCCCACCAGGCTGCTGCTGGTCCTCATCACCGACACCGGCCGCGTCGATCAACGGACGGTGGAGCTGGCCGCGCCGTTGACCGACGAGCTCCTCGGGGAACTGCGGACCCTGCTGTCCGAGGCCGTCGCCGACAAACGCCTGCCCGACGCCTCCGAGGCCCTGACCTCCACGGGCGACCGGGCCCGTCCCGAGATCCGCGACGCGGTCGAGCGCTGCGTCGCGGTCCTGGTCGGCACGCTCGTCGAACACCCCGACGATCGGATCGTCCTGGGCGGCACGGCCAACCTCACCCGCAGCGCCGCCGACTTCGACGGCTCCCTGCGCTCGGTCCTCGAGGCGCTCGAGGAGCAGGTCGTGATCCTGCGACTGCTCACCGCGGCCCACTCGGTGGGCCGGGGAGGGCCGGGGGGTGTCACCGTCCAGATCGGGGCGGAGACCCAGGCCGCCGAGATCCGCGGCGCCTCCGTGGTGTCCTCGCAGTACGGGGCGGAGGGCCAGACATTCGGTGGGATGGGGGTGCTCGGGCCCACACGGATGGACTACCCGGGAACAATCGCCTCGGTCGCCGCTGTTGCCCACTACGTGGGCGAGCTCATCACCGGGCGCTGACGTCCGTACGCTCCTTCCCGGAGCCAGATCTTCCTCTCGACGAAAGGCCACACGTGTCACGCGACTACTACGGGACCCTCGGGGTCGATAGGGGCGCCTCGGAATCCGAGATCAAGCGCGCCTACCGCAAGCTCGCCCGGGAGCTCCACCCCGACGTCAACCCGTCGGACGAGGCGCGTGAGAAGTTCAGTGAGATCACCGCGATCTACGAGGTGCTCACCGACCCCGAGAAGCGCCGGGTCGTCGACATGGGCGGCGACCCGCTGGACTCCTCGCCCGGCGCCGGTTACGGCGGCGGCGGCTTCGGTGGTGGCTTCGGCAGCGGCGGCCTCGGTGACGTGTTCGAGGCCTTCTTCGGCGGCGGCGGGGGAGGCGGCGGCGGCCGCGGTCCGCGCAGCCGCGTGCAGCCCGGCTCGGACGCCCTCATCCGCGTGACCCTGGGCCTGGACGAGTGCGCCACCGGAGTCACCAAGGAGATCCAGGTCGACACCGCCGTGCTGTGCGAGAAGTGCCACGGCAAGGGGTCGGCCACGGACACGCCGCCGGCCACGTGTGGCATGTGTCAGGGCCAGGGCGAGATCCAGTCCGTCCAGCGGTCGCTGCTCGGCAACATCATGACCAGCCGCCCGTGCCCCACCTGCGCGGGCACCGGCGAGATCATCACCGACCCGTGCGGTGAGTGCACCGGCCAGGGCCGCGTTCGCAAGCGCCGCACCGTCTCGGCCAAGATCCCCGCCGGCGTCGGCGGCGGCATGCGCATCCGCCTGTCCGGGCAGGGTGAGGTCGGTCCCGGTGGCGGTCCCGCCGGCGACCTGTACATCGAGGTCAACGAGCGCAACCACCCGGTGTTCGTCCGCGACGGCGAGGACCTGCACTGCACCGTCCGCGTGCCCGTCGTCGACGCCATGCTGGGCGGCGAGGTCGAGCTCGAGACCGTCGTGGGCGAGCCCCTGACGATCGACATCCCGTCCGGTACCCAGCCCGGTCACACCGTCACGCTGACCGGCCGGGGGATGCCCCGCGTGCGCGGCGGCGGCGCCGGCGACCTCACGGTCCACATGGAGGTCGTGGTCCCGGAGAAGCTGGACCGCAAGCGCCGCGACCTGGTCGAGCAGCTGCGCCGCCTCGACGGCGACTCGGCCGAGGTCGTCAACGAGGACACCGCCCGCCGCGGTGGCCTGTTCTCCCGCCTGCGCGACGCCGTCGCGGGGCACTGAGGCGCCCGTGACCCCGTCGCTGTTCCGGGCCGGGACGGTCCCCGGTGTCGGCGAGACACTGGTGCTCGACGGGCCGGAGGGCCGGCACGCCGGATCCGCGCTCCGCGTCCGGGTGGGAGAGGCCGTGCGGGTCGGTGACGGTCGGGGAGTGGTGGCGGACTGTGTGGTGATGACGACGAGCCCCGGCAGGGTCGAGGCGGAGGTCGTCACCCGGGTCGACGTCCCACGCCCCACCCCGGAGGTCACCGTCGTCCAGGCCCTGCCCAAGTCCGAGCGGTCCGAGCTGGCGGTGGAACTGGCCACCGAGGCCGGAGCCGACCGGATCGTCCCGTGGCAGGCCGACCGCTGCGTGAGCCGCTGGACCGGCCCCAAAGTCGACAAGGGCCGCACCAAATGGACCAACGCCGCCCGCGCCGCAGCCAAGCAGTCGCGGCGGGCATGGGAGCCCGAGATCGGCGACCTCGTCGACTCGACCGCCCTCGCCGCCCTGGTCGCCTCCGAGGTCGACGCCGGTGCCTGCGCACTGGTCCTGCACGAGGACGGTGCCGCTGGTTTTGCCGACGCGGTCACCGCGGGCCCGCCGGCGACACGGATCCTTGTCGTCGTCGGCCCCGAGGGCGGGGTCTCCGACGCCGAACTCGACACGCTGACCGCGGCAGGCGCCCGGCCCGTCGTCCTGGGCCCGGAGGTGCTCCGCACCTCCACCGCCGCCACCGTGGCGCTGGCCGCACTCGGCGTTCTCACACCGAGATGGTCGCCCGCGGGGTCTACACTCGATCCAACCTCACCACGACACGGGAAGTGATTCACGTAAGCACCGCAGGAAACGACAGCGCCACCGGAAACGACAGCGCCACCGGGAACGACCGGGATCCCGCCACGGCCACCGACACCGGTGGCGTCCGACGCGACACGGGCGACTCCACCGCCCGCACGGCCGTCCAGCTGGACCCGGACCTGGCGATGGCGGTGCTCGGCACCGCCGACGCCAACCTCCGCGCACTCGAGGACCTGCTCGACGCGGACCTGCACGTGCGGGGCGGCACCATGACCATCTCGGGCGATCCGCCCCACGTGGACCGTGCCTCCCGCGTCGTGTCCGACCTGCTGCGGCAGGCCCGCAGGGGAGTGGAGATCACCCCCGCCTCGGTGCGCCGCTCGGTGGAGATCCTCGCCGACTCGGGGCCGCTCACGCCCGAGGAGGTGCTCGGCACCGACGTCCTGTCCCGCCGCGGCGGCATGATCCGGCCCAAGACCCTCGGCCAGAAGCGGTATGTCGACGCCATCGACGACCACACGATCGTGTTCGGACTGGGCCCCGCCGGCACCGGCAAGACCTACCTCGCCATGGCCAAGGCCGTCGCCGCGCTCCGCGCCAAGGAGGTCAGCCGCATCATCCTCACCCGGCCCGCGGTCGAGGCCGGTGAACGCCTCGGCTACCTGCCCGGCACCCTGCACGAGAAGATCGACCCGTACCTGCGGCCGCTGTACGACTCTCTGCACGACATGATGGACCCCGAGGCCATCCCGAAGCTCATGGCGGCCGGGGTGATCGAGGTGGCGCCGCTGGCGTACATGCGCGGGCGGACCCTGAATGACTCGTTCATCATCCTCGACGAGGCGCAGAACACCACGCCCGAGCAGATGAAGATGTTCCTCACCCGGCTCGGCTTCGGCTCGAAGATCGTCGTGACCGGTGACATCACGCAGATCGACCTCCCCGGCGGCCAGCGCTCGGGACTGAAGGTCGTCCGCGACATCCTCACCGGGGTCGACGACATCCACTTCTCCGAACTCACCTCCCGCGACGTCATCCGCCACGCGCTGGTCGGGCGGATCGTCGACGCCTACGCCAAGCACGAAGCTCGCCTCGAACGAGGCGAGCGACCCACCATCCACAAGAACAGGGAGCAGCGCCGCCGATGAGCATCGAGGTCGCCAACGAGTCGGGCGTGGAGGTCGACGAGGCAGAACTCATCGACGTGGCGGCGTTCGTGATCGCCCGGATGGACGTCCACCCGGCCGCCGAACTGTCGATCACCCTCGTCGACAAGGACACGATGGCCGATCTCCACGTGACGTGGATGAACCTGCCCGGCCCCACCGACGTCATGAGCTTCCCCATGGACGAGCTCACGCCCGGAGGTCGCCCCGACCTGCCCGAACCCGGCCCGGCCATGCTCGGCGACATCGTCCTGTGCCCGGCGTTCGCCGCCGACCAGGCCGCCAGCTCCGGCCACCCCCTCGCGCACGAGCTCGCGCTGCTCACCGTCCACGGGTGCCTGCACCTCCTGGGGTACGACCACGCGGAGCCCGCCGAGGAGCGGGAGATGTTCGGCCTGCAGAACGAACTACTGGGCGAGTGGTACGACCACCGCGACGAGTCCCCGAGAGTGGACGCCTGAGACGTGAACGAGACCATCACCGCGGCCGTCGGCGCCGTGCTGCTCATCCTCGTCGCCGGACTGTTCGCAGCCCTCGACGCCGCCCTGAGCACCGTCTCGGTTGCCCGGGTGGAGGAGATGGCCAAGGAGAACCGGTACGGCGCGGCGCGACTGTCGCGGATGCTCGCCACCCGGCCGCGGTACATCAACGTCACCGTCCTGCTGCACCTGCTCAGTCTCGTGGCGGCCGCCGTGCTGTTCACCGTGGTGTTCAACGACGTCATCGACTCCTCGGCCTGGGCGCTGGGCGTCGCCGCGGTGGTGACGACCGTCGCCGCCTACGTCGTGGCCGGCGTCGGTCCCCGCACCCTCGGCCGCCAACACGCCTACTCGATCGCCCTGAGCTCCGCGACCGCGCTCACCGTGGTCGGGTTCGTCCTCGGCCCGGTGGCCTCCCTCCTGGTGGGGGTCGGCAACGCGGTCACCCCGGGGCGGGGATTCCGCAACGGACCGTTCGCCTCCGAGATCGAGTTGCTCGAGATCGTCGACATGGCGCGCGAGCGCGGCGTGGTGGCCGACGACGAGTCCCGCATGATCCAGTCGGTCTTCGAGCTCGGCGACACCACCGCCCGCGAGGTCATGACCCCGCGCACCGAGATGGTGTGGATCGAGTCGGACAAGACCGTCGGCCAGGCCGCGCGGCTCACCGTCAAGTCCGGGTACTCGCGGATCCCGGTGGTCGACGGGGACAACTCCGACGACGTGGTGGGCGTGGTCTACCTGCGTGACATCGTCGCCCGGCTCGACGACCCCGACGGGCGCGCCGCCCCGGTGGCCGACGTGATGCGTCCCGCGGTGTTCGTGCCCGACGCCAAACGGATCGACGACCTGCTGGCCGAGATGCAGCGCGACCACAACCACCTGGCGATCCTCGTCGACGAGTACGGCGGGACCGCCGGGCTGGTCTCCATCGAGGACATCCTCGAGGAGATCGTCGGGGAGATCGTCGACGAGTACGACACCACCGAGGTTCCGCCCGTCGAGGACCTGGGCGACGGGCGCTACCGCCTGTCCGCCAGGCTCGGACTGGACGAGGTGGCCGAGCTGTTCGACGTCGAGTTCGCCGACGAGGTGACCGAGGAGGTCGAGACCCTGGGCGGGCTGCTCGCCCTGGAGCTCGGGCGCGTCCCGCTGCCCGGCGCCCACGTCGTGTCCACCGGACTCGACCTGCGCGCCGAGGGCGGCCACGACCGACGCGGACGGGTCAAGGTGGTCACCGTCGTGGCCGCGCCCGTCGAGACGAACGAGCACGACACCCAGGATCACGACGAGGAGAACAGATGAGCACCCCCGAGAACTTCCGTAGCGGGTTCGTCAGCTTCGTGGGCCGACCCAACACGGGCAAGTCCACCCTGACCAACGCGCTCGTGGGGGAGAAGATCGCCATCACCTCCTCGCGGCCGCAGACCACACGGCACGCGATCCGCGGGATCGTGCACCGGCCGGACGCCCAGATCATCCTGGTCGACACCCCCGGACTGCACCGCCCCCGCACCCTGCTCGGCGAGCGGCTCAACGCGCTGGTCGAGGACACCTACTCCGATGTCGACCTCATCGGCCTGTGCATCCCCGCCGGGGAGCGCATCGGCCCCGGGGACCGCTGGATCCTCGAGCAGGTCCGCAAGCTGTGCCCCACCACGCCGGTGCTCGGGCTGGTGACCAAGATCGACACCGTCTCCAAGAAGAGGGTCATGGAGCAGCTCGTGGCCGTGTCGAAGTTCCTCGGACCGGACTCGGAGGTCGTCCCGGTGTCGGCCGCATCCGGGGAGCAGGTCGACGTGGTGGCCGACGTCATCGCCACCCTGCTGCCCGAGGGGCCGCAGTTCTACCCCGACGACATCATCACCGAGGAGTCCGACGAGAGCCGGATGGCCGAGCTCATCCGCGAGGCGGCCCTCGAGGGTGTCCGCGACGAGCTCCCCCATTCGATCGCCGTGTCGATCGAGGAGATCCTGCCGCACGAGGGCCGCGACGACATGGTGGACGTCCACGCCACCGTGTACGTGGAACGGCAGAGCCAGAAGTCCATCGTCCTGGGCAAGGGCGGTTCGCGCATGCGCGAGGTCGGCACCACCGCCCGCGCCGGCATCGAGAAACTGCTCGGCACCAGGGTCTACCTCGACCTGCACGTCAAGGTCCTCAAGGAGTGGCAGCGCGACCCCAAGATGCTGGGACGCCTGGGCTTCTAGCCTCTCCCACGGCTTTCGCCCGTGGGACAATGGACATCTGAGCGCACACGCACCCGCACCCGCGTGCGCGCCCGCCCGGACATCGCCCCGGAAGGAGGCCCGGATGCATCCCTTCACCGACACGGGCCTCGTCGTGCGCACCTACGACCTCGGTGAGGCCGACCGGATCGTCACCCTGCTGACCGAGCGGCACGGGCTCGTCCGCGCCGTCGCCCGGGCCGTGCGACGCACCCGGTCCCGGATGGGCGCGAGCCTCGAGCCGTTCGCGGTGGTGGAGGTGCAGATCGCTCCGGGCCGCGGTCGCAGTGGGCTCGGGACCGTCCGCCAGGCCAGCAGCCGTGAGTCCCTGGCTCGTCCGCTGGTGGCGGACTACCCGGCGTACACCTCCGGGTGCGTGGTCCTGGAAACCGCCGAGCGCCTCGCGGGCGAGGAGGGG
>NZ_JAALDT010000341.1:0-1546 GCF_014144995.1 Dietzia sp. DQ11-71
GCCGGCGCCGGGTCGGTAGGCATCGAGTGGATGCGCGCCCACCCGTCGTGTCGCGCGGTCGCTGTGGAGGCCGATCCCGAGCGGGCGGCGCGTGTCGCGCGCAACGCCGTGCGGCTCGGGGTGCCGTCGTTGGAGGTCGACCACGGACGGGCGCCCCAGGCTCTGGACGGTCTGCCGCGGCCGGATGCGGTCTTCATCGGCGGGGGTGGCACCGCTCCTGGCCTGCTGAGACAGTGCTGGGACGCACTTCGCCCGGGCGGCCGGCTGGTCGCGCATGCGGTGACCCTGGAGACCGAGCGCGTGGTGGTCGACGCCCGCGCCGAATTCGGCGGGGAGCTGACCAGGATCCAGGTCGAGCACGCGGACTCGATCGGCCGGTTCACCGGCTGGGCCCCCGCCCGTGCGGTGGTGCAGTGGGCGGCCGAGAAGCCCTTCGTCGCTGCGGCTGATACTTCGGAAACAGGGGAGAGCTCGTGACCGTTCACTTCGTGGGAGCCGGCCCCGGCGCCGCTGATCTGCTGACGCTGCGCGCGGCGGCGGCGCTTGCCGCCGCCGACGTGTGCCTGTACGCGGGGACATATCTTGACGACGGTGTGCTCGACCATTGCCGACCGGGTGCCCGGCTGGTGGACACCCAGCATCTGGACTTGGATGGGATCATCGGCGAGATCGTCGCCGCTCACGCCGATGGGCTCGAGGTGGTCCGGCTGTGTTCGGGCGATCCGTCGCTGTACTCGGCGCTGGCCGAGCAGACTCGCCGACTCGACGCGGCGGGCGTTCCGTGGGATGTAGTTCCTGGTGTTCCCGCCTATGCCGCCGCGGCCGCCGAGCTGGGAGTGGAGCTCACGGTTCCCGAGGTTGTGCAGTCGGTGGTGCTCACCCGCGTTCAGGCGCGGTCGACGACGATGCCGTCGACGGAATCGTTGGAGAATTTCGCGGCCACCGGCGCGACGCTTGTGTTGCACCTGGCGATCACTCGGATCCGTGAGCTGGCCGAGCGTCTGGTGCCCACGCACGGAGCCGACTGCCCGGTGGCGGTGGTGGTCAACGCGAGCCGCCCGCACCGCGTGGAGCTGCGCGGCACGCTCGCCGACATCGCGGATGCGGTCGAGGCTATCGGCCTCCGCCAGGCTGCAGTGATCCTGGTCGGCCGGGCGCTGATCCGGCCGGGGGAGGCGGAGTCGTGGCTGTACGCGTCGAGCCCGGAACGAGAGTCGAAGCGGCGAGGGCTGGACGGATAGACCAAAGGCTGTGGGCCACAGAAAGTGCCCTCTGGCCGCCAGGAAGCCCGAACTAACGCAACGGTATCGGCGAAGGGCCGCGTGGCTCGTGGGGCGACAGCTGCGAGACCCGCCTAGATCGGAGAGATTTCAGCTGGGCCCCCCAGCATCGAAGCGTAGTCACGTTCCCTGTGGGGTACACCCGTGTGGGACATAGCGGTCGGCGACGTTCTCGCTGTGGACTTGATCGCTTTGTGGCGGTCTTCTGTGGTTACTTCTTGGCGGCGACGTACCAATCGGGCGTTCTGGCCGGAAGAATTAGAGCG
>NZ_JAALDT010000342.1:0-5341 GCF_014144995.1 Dietzia sp. DQ11-71
CCCGCACCTGCCGCGGCCGCCGCGCCGACCACCCCGACTCCCGCCGCCGCGACCCCGTCGCTGGGCAAGAGCGAGGACGACGGCGCCGCCAACAACGAGACCCACCTGCGCGCCGCCCGCGTCCTGGCCATGGCCCAGGAGATGGCCGACCGGCTCACCGGCGAGGCCAAGAAGGAGTCCGACGGACTCATGGCCAAGGCCCGGAGCGAGTCCGACCGGTTGGTGGGCGACGCCAAGTCCCAGTCCGATCGCCTGGTCGGCGACGCCAAGTCCCAGTCCGAGAAGATGGTCGGCGACGCCCGCAAGGAGGCCGACAAGATCCTCACCGAGGCCAAGAGCAAGTCGGACGGCATCGTGAAGGACGCCCAGGCCCGGTCCGAGCAGCAGGTCAAGGAGGCGCAGGCCAAGGCCGACGCCCTGCAGGCCGACGCCGAGCGCAAGCACACCGAGATCATGGCCACCATCAACCAGCAGCGTGGCGTGCTCGAGAGCCGGATCGACCAGCTGCGCACGTTCGAGAAGGACTACCGCAGCCGCCTCACCAGCTACCTGGAGAACCAGCTCTCGGAGCTCGGCAAGACCGGATCGGCCGCCCCGGCCGCCCCGGCGGCCACTGCGGCCTCGTCCACCCCGGGCGGCCCGGCGGCCTCGTCCACGGCCGGCGAGGGTACCGGCAGTGCCGGCGCCCCCGGCTCCTCCGACCAGTCGGCCAAGAAGGACGGCGGTCACCGCGCCGAGTGATCCACCCCGCGTGACCGATGCGGTCCCCGCCCCTGCCCAAGGGTGCGGGGACCGACGTATATTCGGGGGGACGGGGCCAACGACGGTGCGACCCCCTTTCCCATCGCACAGCTCCCAGAATTCGCCCAACACCAGGATTCGCCCACCAGGAGGCACGGATGCTCGTCGCCGCGCTAGGACTGACGATCCTCGGTTTCGCCTTCCTCGTGGCCGCCGTCGCGACGGGTCAGATCGGGTGGGCGTGGGCGTGCATCCTCGTTGGGGCCCTGGGGCTGGTCCTGCTGCTGGTCGACCTGGTCCGGGGGCGCGCCGAGCGCGACCGCGAGCCGCGGGCGACCTCGGAAGAGGCGGACGCCCGCGCCGACGGGTAATATCGGAACCTGTCCGGCCGTGAGCCGGACGCGCGGAGATCCGGCCATCACCGGGGAGTGCTCGGAAGAACGGTGGGATCCCGCACGGCGGGGACCGCTCAGTAGAACCGAACGGGGGAGCCCGTCACAGCCCGACCCACGAGTGGGCGTCGCACGTCGTCGCCAAACGGGGTGGTACCGCGGACGGAACGCGCCAGACGCGATCCGGTTCGTCCCCGAGCGCAGGCCTGACGGCCCCACGGATGCGAACTCGTGCGGGCCCCGTACGCGAGGAGTCCGCCCAGATGAGCACCGAACCCGTAGCGACCGAGCGCGCCGACGGCGAGCCCGCTGCCACCGGCAGCGCGTACCCCGTGCTCGACCTCGCCGGGGGCGCCACGTCCCAGACGCCGTCGTTCCCCGCCCTCGAGGAGACGGTCCTGCAGCGGTGGGACGAGCGCGACACGTTCCGCGAGTCCATCCGCAACCGTGCGGACGCGCAGGAGTACGTCTTCTACGACGGGCCCCCGTTCGCCAACGGCCTGCCCCACTACGGTCACCTGCTCACCGGGTACGTCAAGGACGTCGTCCCGCGTTACCGCACCATGCGTGGGTACAGGGTCGAGCGCAGGTTCGGCTGGGACTGCCACGGCCTGCCCGCCGAGCTCGAGGCCGAGAAGCAGCTCGGTATCACCGAGAAGTCCCAGATCCTCGACATGGGCCTGGCCGAGTTCAACAACGCCTGCGAGATGTCGGTGCTGCAGTACACCGACGAGTGGGAGAAGTACGTCCACCGCCAGGCCCGCTGGGTGGACTTCGAGAACGACTACAAGACCCTCGACATCGACTTCACCGAGTCCGTGCTGTGGGCCTTCAAGCGGCTCTACGACAAGGGGCTGATCTACAAGGGCTTCCGCGTGCTGCCGTACTCCTGGTACGAGCAGACGCCACTGTCCAACCAGGAGACCCGCCTGGACGACGCCTACAAGATGCGTCAGGACCCGGCCGTCACCGTCGGGCTGCCCCTGGAGGCCCCGCAGGACAGCCCGTTCCACGGCGCCGAGGCACTGGTGTGGACCACCACGCCGTGGACCCTGCCCTCCAACCTCGCCGCCGCCGTCCACCCCGAGATCGACTACTCGGTGGTCCGGGTCAACTCCGGTGAGTTCGCCGGGCGGAGCTTCGTCATCGCCGAGGCCCGTCGCGGCGTCTACGCCGCCGAGTTCGGTGAGGACGCGGAGGTCGTGACGACCGTCAAGGGCTCTGAGTCGGTGGGCCTGCGGTACACCCCGCCGTTCGACTTCTTCGCCGGTCACGCGGGTGCGCACGTCGTGCTCTCGGCCGACTATGTCACCACCGAGTCCGGTACCGGCGTCGTCCACCTCGCGCCCGCCTTCGGTGAGGAGGACAAGGACGCCTGCGACGCCGCCGGGATCGAGCTCGTCATCCCGGTGGGCCCGGACGGCAAGTTCACCACCGAGGTGCCGCCGTACGCCGGGCAGCTCGTCTTCGACGCCAACGCGCCCATCTCCCGCGATCTGCGGGCCGATGGCCGTCTGATCCGCCACGAGACCATCGAGCACTCCTACCCGCACTCGTGGCGCTCCGGCCAGCCGCTCATCTACATGGCGTTGCCCGCGTGGTTCGTCAAGGTCACCGCGTTCCGGGGCCGCATGGTCGAGCTCAACCGCGAGCACATCACCTGGATGCCGGAGCACGTGCGCGACGGCCAGTTCGGCAAGTGGCTCGAGGGCGCCCGCGACTGGAACATCAACCGCAACCGCTACTGGGGCGCCCCGATCCCGGTGTGGGAGTCCGACGACCCCGCCTACCCGCGGGTCGACGTCTACGGGTCCCTCGACGAGTTGGAAGCCGACTTCGGCGTCCGGCCCACCGACCTGCACCGCCCGTACATCGACGAGCTGACCCGGCCCAACCCGGACGACCCGACCGGCAAGTCCACCATGCGCCGCATCCCGGACGTGTTCGACTGCTGGTTCGAGTCCGGGTCGATGCCGTTCGCCCAGGTCCACTACCCCTTCGAGAACAAGGAGTGGTTCGAGACCCACAACCCGGGTGACTTCATCGTCGAGTACAACGGGCAGACCCGCGGCTGGTTCTACACCCTGCACGTGCTGGCCACCGCGCTGTTCGACCGTCCCGCGTTCACCCATGTCGCCGCCCACGGGATCGTCCTGGGCAACGACGGTCTCAAGATGAGCAAGTCCAAGGGCAACTACCCGGACGTCAACGAGGTGTTCTCCCGCGACGGCTCGGACGCCATGCGCTGGTTCCTCATGAGCTCGCCGATCCTGCGGGGCGGCAACCTCGTGGTGACCGAGCAGGGCATCCGCGAGGGCGTCCGCCAGGCCATGCTGCCGCTGTGGAACTCCTACAGCTTCTTCCAGCTGTACGCCTCCCGCCGGGCCACCTGGCGTACGGACTCGGAGCACGTGCTGGACCGCTACATCCTGTCCCGCCTGGCGTCCACGCGCGACGCCATGACCGAGGCGCTGGACGCGACGGACATCGCGGCGGCTTGCGACGAGCTGCGCCTGTTCGCCGACGCCCTGACCAACTGGTACGTCCGCCGGTCGCGCTCCCGGTTCTGGGCCGGCGAGGACAGCGGCCAGGATTCCCGCGACGCCTTCGACACCCTCTACACGGTGCTCGAGACCACCATGCGCCTCGCCGCGCCGCTGCTGCCGCTGATGAGCGAGGTCGTGTGGACCGGGCTCACCGGTGAGGAGTCGGTGCACCTGGTGGACTGGCCGGCCGCCGACGAGCTGCCGCACGATGCCGACCTGGTCGAGGCGATGGAGGCCGTGCGCGACGTGTGCTCCACCGTGTCCTCGATCCGCAAGGCCAAGCACCTGCGGGTGCGCCTGCCGCTCAGCTCGCTCACGGTGGCCATGCCCGACGCAGAGCGGCTCCAGCCGTTCACCGGTCTCATCGCCGACGAGGTCAACGTCCGCGAGGTGCGCCTCACCAGCGACGTGGCCACCCACGGGCGGATGGAACTGGCGGTCAACGCGCGCGCTGCCGGCCCGCGGCTGGGCAAGCAGGTCCAGGCCTGCATCAAGGCCGCCAAGTCCGGTGACTGGACCGAGACCGACGGCGTCGTGGTCGCCGGCGGCGTCGAGCTGCAGGAGGGCGAGTACGAGCACCGGCTCGTGGCCGCCGATCCCGAGTCCACGGCGGCGCTGCCCGGCGGTGCCGGCCTGGTCGTGCTGGATCTGACGGTCACCGAGGAGCTCGAGGCCGAGGGCTGGGCAAAGGACCGGATCCGCGAGATCCAGGAGGCCCGCCGCGGTGCCGGTTTCGACATCTCCGACCGCATCCGGGTGCGCATGGAGGTGCCGGCCGCCCGCCGTGAGTGGGCGGACCGTCACGCGCAGCTCATCGCCGGCGAGGTGCTGGCCACCGACTTCGCCGTGGTCGACGCACTGGACCCGGCAGACGGGGACCCGGTCGACCTCGCCGAGGGCGTCCGGATGACGCTGGCTCGGGTCTGACCGGCGGCTCGTCATGGGTGGCGGGCAGGACCGCTGGGTCCTGCACGTGGACATGGACGCGTTCTTCGCGTCCTGCGAGCAGCTGACCCGGCCGACCCTGCGGGGTCGGCCGGTGCTCGTGGGCGGTCAGGGCGGCCGCGGTGTGGTGGCGGGGTGTTCCTACGAGGCGCGAGCCAAGGGTGCCCGCTCGGCCATGCCCTCACACCAGGCGCGGCGCCTGGTGGGGCCGGGCGCGGTGTTCGTCTCGCCGCGGATGCCGGTCTACCGGGTTCTGAGCCGCCGGGTGTTCGAGGTGTTCGCCGAGCACGCGCCGGTCGTGGAGCAGATCTCCGTGGACGAGGCCTTCCTCGAGCCACCGGAGCTGCGGGGCGCCGACGCCGACCGCACCCGACAGTGGGCGCAGGAGTTGCGTGCCGCCATCCGTGCGGCGACCGGGCTCCCGGCGTCGGTGGGGGCGGGGGCGGGCAAGCAGTACGCCAAGATCGCCTCGGAGCTGGCCAAGCCGGACGGTGTGGTGGTGGTGCCGCGCCGCGACCACGCCGAGGTGATGTTCCCGTTGCCGGTGCGGAGCCTGTGGGGTGTGGGCCCGGTGGCGGGGGAGCGGCTGGCGCAGTTCGGGGTGGCGACCATCGGTGACCTCGCGGCGATGGACGACGACGACGTGGCCCACGCGCTCGGCAAGACGGTCGGCCCGGCGATCGCCCGGATCGCGCGGGGGTACGACGACCGGCCGGT
>NZ_JAALDT010000343.1:0-5117 GCF_014144995.1 Dietzia sp. DQ11-71
CGGCGGGCCAGCGCGGCGGTGACCGCTCCGATGCCCACGCTCGCGGCCGCGACCATCAGGATCTCGCCCGAGGTGGGCGAGCCGGCCGCGGCGCCGGCGGCCAACCCGTGAGCGCTGATGCCGAACACGCCGCTGACCAGGGCCACCACGATGCCCACGACCGCGGTCACCACGGGTGGGGCCTCGTCGCGGAGGCGGTCGGCGGACATGGCCCGATTCTAGAGCGGACCTCCGACAGGGACCTACCCGGCGACCGGGCCCTCGGTGGTGGTCGCGATGCGGGCGCGTTCTTCGTCGGCCAGGCCGGCCTCGATCCGGGCGAGCATGTGCGGACTCAGGTCAGGCAGGTCGTTCACGCCGAACCAGCGGACGTCGGTGTTCTCGCCGTCGGCGGGATGGGGGTCGCCGCCGAGGTAAGTGCAGGCGAAGGTGTGGTCGATGTACTGCGCCCGGTCCCCGTTGCCGTAGGTGACCATCCGGGAGACGCCGATGGAGGCGACGCGGTCGACGCGAATGGTCACCGCCGCTTCTTCGCGGGCTTCGCGAACCGCGGTGTCGGCGGGGTGCTCGCCGGGGTCGACGATGCCGGTGACGGGGGTCCACCAGCCGTTGTCGCTGCGTCGCACGAGCAGGACCCGCTCGGCTGCGGGGTCGCGGATGACGGCGGTGGCCCCGGCGAGCCAGAGCGGGGCGGTTCCCACGTGCTTGCGGAGCTCGAGGACGAAGTCGGGAGTGGCCATGCCGGCGAGCGTATCGGCCGCGGAATCCGCCGGGTGAAATGACGGATCCCCCGCCGACCGTGTGGTCGACGGGGGATCGCCGAAGTGCTATCCGGTTGCTGACTCAGTCAGCGTGGATGGGGCAGAACCTCAGTTCTGCTCCTCCTCGGGCTCGCACTCATCCTGCTCCATGGAGCCGTTGTACTTGAGGAAGTCGATGGCCTCCTGCGGCAGCTGGCAGACGGCGCCCACGTTGATCTCCGGCAGCGGCGGGAGGTTGACCCCACCGGAGACGGCGATGCCGATGCCGATGCCGGCCGCGGCAAGCGAGCCGAGGGTCGCGAGGTCGCCGGCGTCGGAGCCCTCAGCGGTGGAGCCCCCGGCCAGCGAACCATCCGGACCGGTCAGCGAACCGGTCGCATCCTCAAGCGAACCATCCGGGCCGGTCAGATCGGCCAGCGAACCCTCCGGACTGGTCAGCTCGTCGAGCGAACCGGTCAGAGTCGTCAGCGAACCCTCCGTACCGGTCAGCGAACCGGTCGCGTCCTCCAGGGAACCGTCCGGACCGGTCAGGTCGCCGAGCGAACCGTCCGGACCGGTCAGGTCGCCGAGCGAACCATCCGGACCCGTCAGATCCTCAAGCGAACCACCCGGCTCCGTCAGCTCTCCGAGGGAGCCGGTCGGCAAGTCGCCGGGATCCGGCAGGTCAGCAGCGTCCGAGCCGAGGTCGAGGGCAAGGTCGAGGGCGAGGTCGCCGGAGCCGAGGGCGGCGCCGAGGTTCACGCCGAGTTCGGCACTACCCTGCGCGTTGGCGATGCCCGGCATGGAGCCGAGCGCGAGGCCGGAGGCCGCGATGACGGCCATCATTCGCTTTGCGTTCTTCATAGGAATTGCCTTCCTTTCGAGGTTGACGACGCGGCGATTCGGAATCTCCCCCTGCTCGCCGGCCCGGCACGTGGCCTTGACCACCCGCCGTTCGATCGTGTCATCACCATATCGAGGTAATACTCAGGGCTGTTACACCACGCTCTTCTATGACACAGCAACACGCCAACGATGGGCGGTTGGCCAACCTCGCAGCTAGACGCCAAATCGGGCCCCACACTGGCGTTCTCGGCCCACGACCTCGGCATATGTAAGTATTAAGAAATAAACTCGCTTTAACTGATTACTGGCAATTGCCCGTTAGGTGAGTTTAATCACACATTCGGGTGGTGGCGCCGTCAAGGAGTCCAAGACTGGGCGGAGTTGAACCACGCCGACCGAAGTTGAGGTTAACCTCGGATTATCCCCAACCTTCAGGAGCGTCATGGCATCGAGCACCACCGGAGTCCTCTTCCCCACCGATTCCTCCGGGAACCGCTCAACCGGACGGCTGGCCAAGGACGTCGTCGCCGACGCACTCGCCACCGTGGACCCGGCGGCCTCCGAGCGCGTCCACCGGATCAAGGACTGGCGTAAGGGCTACATCGAGCCCTTCACCGAACTCGTCAGCGCCGGGGTGTCCGACCCGGCGGCCTGGGACGGTGTCGCGCGTGCCGCCCTCGAGTCGCTGCAGTCCCGCATGGTCGGCGTGCACGACACAGCCGGGCAATCCGTGGAGACCCCGATGTCGGATTACCTCGCCGTCGTCGCCCCCACCACCACGCCGGCCACGGACACGATCCAGGGCACGGCGACCCCGGTCCGCGAGTTGTCCATCCCCTTCCGCGGCGAGGAACTGACCGGCGACCTCCTGCGCGCCCGGCTGGACACGTGGGTCGCGGCCAGTGTGATCGAACCCAGCTGCGCCGACGCGCTGAAGCTGGTCCAGGACAACCCGCAGTGGCTCTCCCTGCCCGGCCGCGCCATGCTCGTCCTGGGCCTCGGCTCGGAGATGGGGCCCGCCCGCCGCCTCCTGCAGTGGGGCGCCGACGTGATGGGCGTCGACCTGCCGTCGAGTCCGGCGTGGGAGCGCTTCCGCGAACAGGCATCGACATTCGCCGGGCGCCTGCACGTCCCCACCGGACCGGACGGCCGCCCCGGCATCGACCTGCTCACCCAGCTCCCCGAACTCGCGGCATGGGCCAGGGCCGCAGCCCCCGCACCGCTCACCGTGGGCAGCTACTTCTACGCGGACGGCGGAACCCACGTCCAGCTCTCCTCCGCGGCGGACGCCCTCGTCGTCGACCTCCTCCGCGACAACACCGCCGACGCGCTCGCCTACCTCGCCACCCCGATGGACACCTTCGTCGTCCCCGCGGACGTGCGGGAGGCCGCCAACGCGGCACTCGCGTCGCGCAAGATCACCGACGTCAAGCGACTCGTCGGTTCCGTCGCCCGCGGCAAGGTCTTCGCCCGCAATTACCCCGCCGGCCACGGCCCGGTGGTGCACGACGCCCTCGTACCCCAGCAGGGCCCTAACTACACCCTGGCCAAGCGGGTGCAGCGCTGGCGCGCCACCACCGCGTTCGCCGACGGACACACCGTCTCGGTCAACGTCGCCCCCGCCACCGACACCCACTCGGTGACCAAGAACAAGATCCTCGCCGCCACCTACAAGGGCGCCTACGCCTTCGGCATCGAGATCTTCGCGCCCGACACCTCCGCCGCCCTGCTCGCCGCGCTGATGGTCCACGACCTCAACGTGGGCCGACCGCAGGTGGACGTGCAATGGCAGCACGAGTCGTCGGGAGCGGCATCCGGCGGACTGTGGCGTCAGCCGTACCTGCCACGGACCGCCCTGCCGGTGGCCGCGCTGATCGGTACCGTCAGGAGGTAGGAGCACGCACCGCACCGCCGTCGGGACACCTGACACCGACCCCTGACACCGAGACATCTAAGGACGCCGCCATGCCGAACCCCTTCGCCAAGGGCTGGAACTACCTCAAGGCCTCGCTGGACAAGTCGGTCGACGACAACGCGGACCCCAAGATCCTCGTGCACCAGGCGATGAACCACGCGCGCGACCAGCACAAGTCGGTGTCCGACCAGGCGGCCGCGGTGATCGGCAACGCCAAGCAGCTCGAGATCGCCATGGGCACCAAGACGCGGCAGCTCGACGAGGTGCAGGGACAGATCCGACAGACCCTGCAGGTGGCCGAGCAGGCGCGCGCGGAGGGCGACACCTCCCGCGCCCAGCAGTTCGACACCCAGGCCGAGCAGCTCGCCGGGCGGCTGGTGGCACTGGAGCAGGACCTCGACCACACCAAGCAGCTGCACGGCCAGGCGGTGCAGGCCGCAGAGCAGGCCAAGCAGGCGGTGAAGGAGTCCGAACAGCGGCTGCGCGAGACACTGGCGCAGGAGGATCAGCTGCTCCTGCAGGCCACCCAGGCCGAGATGCAGCACCGGACCACCGAGTCCATGACCTCCCTGCAGGGCGCCGGCGGCGGCAACTCCCCGACCTTCGACGAGATCCGCGCCAAGATCGAGGGCCGCTACACCACCGCACTGGGCAAGCAGGAGCTCGCCGAGGCGACCGGCGCAACATCGACCGCACAGCTCGACGCCGCCGCGTTCACGCGCGAATCCGAGGGCAAGAGCAAGCTCGAGCAGATCCGCGCCTCGATGGGGCTCGACTCGGGTTCCGACTCCGGTGCCGACCGCCAGCTCACCGGAGGCGAGGGGCAGTCCGGGTGGTCGGCGGGGTCGCCGGCCGCGTCGTCCACCGGCCAGGCCGGGGCGCCCGGCCAGGCGGACCCGGAGGCCCCGAGGGACCCCGACGAGGCGACCGACCAGCCGAGCCCCGAGGACCTCTCCGGGCCCACGCTCCCCCGGGACACCAGGGAGTAGCCCCGGGCTATCGGCGAAGGAGTCGCCATGACCACCACACCCCGGGCCTCCGGATACCTCGCCCCGTCGGGCGCCGTGGTGTTCCCCCGCCGGCTGCCCATGTCCCGTGACCAGGCGTGGGCGGCCGTCACCGATCCGGCCCGCACCGCACGCTGGATCGGGTCGTGGTCGGGCGCCCCGGCGTCGGGCACCGTCGAGATGACGATGTGCGCCGAGGAGGGCTCACCCGCAGAGACCGTTGAGGTACTACGGTGTGAGGCGCCGAACCTCGTCGTCGTCAGGATCGGACCGGACGGCTGGGTGGTCACCGTGCGCATCGAGGGCGACGACGACGAGGTCACCATTTCCCTGGAACAGGACATCGCGGACGCCGAGTCCGCGTCCGACATCGGTCCCGGGTGGGACTTCTATCTGGACCGGTTGGTCGAGGCCGAGGCGGGCCGTGATCCGGAGGCCCTGCGTTTCTCCCGCGACTACCACCCCGCCCTGGCCGACCACTACCGGGCGTTGCTGCGCGGCTGAGACGGCTGGTCGCCGCTGCGGCCTTCGACTGCGCGCCCTCCACCTGTTTTCGCAGTTGAGAGCCTCATGTCGGACCTGCTTGCTAGTGTTTCCCCAATCGAACAC
>NZ_JAALDT010000344.1:0-2441 GCF_014144995.1 Dietzia sp. DQ11-71
GCCGTGCCGGCGATCCGTTCGGGCCGGCCCAGCGGGAGCCGCGCACCGACGGCGTTGCCGGTGAAGGTACCCAGCCCGCCGGCGGCGCCCGCCATCGCCAGGAGGCCGGCCTGCTCGATCGCGGTGGCGTCCTCCTGGGCCTTGGCCATGAACGCCAGGAACAGGGTGAGGAAGCCGGTCGTGAAACGCAGGAGCGACACCGCCCACAGGTTCGCCAGGACGTTCCTGCCCAGCGGCCGCGTGAGGACCGCCCGGAGGTCACCGGTCAGACTCGGGCCCCGCTCCATCCGCAGGGTGGCGGACTCCTCGTCCCGGGACGCCTCGGCGTGCGCGGGGATGGTCACGGCGACGTAGGCCGCGACGAGGGCGACCGCTGCGAGCAACCACAGGGAGGCGTCGGAGTCCCACAGCCATGCCACGGCGCCGGCTGTCGCCCCTGCGATGAGGCTGCCGCAGACGTGCCCCAGCACGGTCAGGCGGGAGTTGGTGCGGACCAGGTCCAGGGTCGGGGGCAGCACGTGGGGGGTGATGGACGCCTTGACGACGCCGAACGTCTTGGACAACACGAGCATGCCCAGCGCGAGGGGGTACAGGAGCCAGGAGTCGAAGTTCAGCGCGAGGACCACCGCCAGCACCGCACGCAGGGTGAACGTCAGTGAGACGGTGAGACGTCGGCCCCGGTGCAGGCGATCCAGCGCAGGGCCGATGACCGGCGCGATCAGTGCGAACGGCGCGACCGTGACCAGGAGATACAGCGCCACGCTGGCGCGGGACTCCGCGGTCGCGGCGGAGAAGAACAGGGTGTTCGCCAGGGCCACTGCGAGGATCGCGTCGCAGGCGAAGTTGGCGACCGTGACGTAGCTGAGCGGAGCGAGCCCCGAGCGGTCCGCGCCGTCGGCGTGGAAGACCCGGCGCACGCCCCGTCCGGCGGAGGAGACGGCGCGGCGCGCGGGTCCGGTGTGACGCTCACCCAACGAGGCGCACCTCGTACATGGTCGGCCACAGCTTGCCGGTGAGCAGGACGTTCCCGGAGTCCGGCAGCGCCGCGATGCCGTTGAGCACCGCATCCGGGTCCGCGGGCCGCGGTTGCTGGAGCTGCCCGGCGTCGTAGATCGCGGTGACCTGCCCCGTCGCGGGATCGATCCGCACGATCTCGTCGGTCATCCACACGTTCGCGAGGACCGAGCCGTCCGCACACTCCAGCTCGTTGAGCCGGGTGACCGGCGTGCCCCCGGAGGTCACCGACACGCGTCCGGTCGGCTCGAAGGTCGTCGGGTCGCGGAAGGTCAGGGTGTCGGAGCCGTCGCTCATCACCAGCGCCGTGCCGTCGGAGCACAGGCCCCAGCCCTCGCCCTCGTACGGGACCTCGGAGCGCACCTCGAGGGTCTGCGGGTCGCGGTTGTGGGCGATGCCCTTCTGCCAGGTGAGGGTCCACAGGGTGTCGGGGGTGACGGCCAGGCCCTCGCCGAACTCGTCCCCCGCCATGGCGACGGTCACCGCGGGCTCGCCACCCCCCAGCGGTCGACGCTGGACCACGGAACTGCCGACCCGCCCCGTCGACTCGTAGATCTCGTCGCCCACCACCTGTAGCCCCTGGGTGAACAAGGACGGGTCGTGCTCGAGCGTGCGCACGACCTCCACCGAGCCGCGCGCGGGTTGCGGGTCCGACGGCCCGACCGGCACCCGGGGGGCCGCCGAACTCCCGGCGGCCGAGCCGGCGGGGACGCTCGACGAGGCCAGGGAAGCGCCGGCGGAGGTGGTGGCGGGCGGTGCTCCTCCGTCGTCCGAGGAACACGCCGTGAGTGCGGCGACGAGGCTCAGGGACACGACGAGGGGGCCGACCGGGCCGAGGGCGCTGCGCATGCCCCCCAGGATGCCGCACGACGGGCCGGGCCGTGACCTCCACGCGGAGATGCGCATAATGGGAGGGGTGAACACCGGGGTAGGCACGGATCAGGGGTCGGATTTCGACGGCGCGCTGCGTGAGCGGCTGGCCTCCGGCGTCGACGTGGCCCGGTCGGCGGTCGAGGAGTTCGCCGCGGAGGGTGTGGGGGAGCACCTCGGCAGCACTGTCGAGGCGGAGTTCACCACCACGCACCGGTTCGCCTCCGAGCTGCCCGGGTACCGCGGGTGGTACTGGGCCTGCGTCCTCGCGCTCGTGCCCGGTGGTGACCTGACCGTCGACGAGATCGCGCTCCTCCCGGGAGCGGACGCGCTGGTCGCCCCCGAGTGGGTGCCGTGGGATCGGCGCATCCGGCCCGGGGACCTCGGCGCCGGGGATCTGCTCCCGCCGCCCGAGGACGACGACCGGCTCGTCCCCGGCTACACGCTGAACGGCGACGACGAGCTGGACGACGCCGCGGGGCCGATCGGTCTCGGCCGACCGCATCACCTGAGCTGGGAGGGGCGGGCCGCCGCCGCCGACCGGTGGACGGTCGAGC
>NZ_JAALDT010000345.1:0-3649 GCF_014144995.1 Dietzia sp. DQ11-71
GACGATTCTGCTGGGCGGGCTGCTGCTGGCCTTCGCCCGCCGGCGCGCGTAGGGGCCCGGCCTCGTCGTCGTCCCCTCCACGCGGGTCCGGGCGGATCGTTGCGGGGCCACTCGGAAGGCCGGGCGGTAGGCCGCGCCGCCAGCGGTTACCCGCGGGCGGTCACCCCTGCGGACTCACCCCTGACCACTCACCCCTGCGCACTCATCTCCCGGCAGCGGTCCCACAGCGCGGCCGCGACCTCGCGGTCGTGCGAGGCCTTGGTGGAGTTCACGGTCGTCGGGTACCCGGTGAGCTCGCCGGGGCCGTCGGGGCCGATGTACGCGCCGCCCGCGACGGATTCCACGGTCGCGGCGTAGAGCTGCGGCAGGGCGCCACGCTCGGCCGGCTGCACGAGGAACGGGATCTTCTCCACGCCCTTCATCAGCAGGTCCTGCACGCGACTGCCGCTGCGGTACTGCAGATTGGTCGCCGAGTACCCGGGGTGCGCGGCCACCGCCCTCAGCGGTGACCCCGCGGCCTCGAGGCGACGCTGCTGCTCGTAGGCGAGCATGACGCAGGCCAGCTTGGAGGCGGCGTACACCGGCATCGGGGCATAGCGGCGACGGGTCCAGTCCAGGTCGTCGGGGTCCACCGTGCCGAAGCGGTGCATCATCGAACCCAGCCACACCACCCGGTCGGTGAGCGCCGGCGCGACGTGCTCGGTGAGCGCGAAGTGGCCGAGGACGTTGACGCCGAACTGCATCTCGTGGCCCTGCGCGGTGTGCGACCGCGGTATGTTCATCAGCCCCGCGTTGTTGATGAGCACGTCGGGCGAGCGGCCCGCGAGCAGCTCACCCGCCGCGTGCACGGACTCGAGGTCGGCCAGATCCAGCTCCACGACCTCGGCGCGGTCCGGGTGCGCGAGCCCCGCGCGGGCCGTCTCGGCGCGGCCCGTGTCACGGCAGGCCATGATCACGCGGGCGCCCGCGTCGGTCAGCGCGCGGGTGGACTGCAGGCCCAGCCCGGAGTTCGCCCCGGTGACCACGAAGGTCCGGCCGGTCTGGTCAGGGATGTCGGCGGTGGTCCATCGGCTCATGCGGGCCAGGGTACGTCCGCCGTCCGACATCGCCCACCGGCTCATGCGGGGCGGTTCACTCCCAGGTGGCGGTGTCCGGGTCGACGCCGTGCGCCCGGGCGTTGGCCTCGACGGCGGCGACCAGCCACTGAGTCAGGCCCGGCTCGTGCGCGTCGTACGTCTCGGCGAAGCGTGGGTCCTCGACGTACATCCGCGCCAGGCAGACCTGCATCGCATGCGTGCAGTCGTAGAACCGCCCGATCGATGCGCGGTGGCGCTCGGCCAGCTCCGCGGCCTCCGACGCCCCCGGGTCCATGCCGGCACGCTTGGCGGCGGCGAGGTCGACGTTGAGCGCGTCGCCCTCGGCCTTGACCTGCTTCCAGTCCTCCCTGGACATGCGCGCCGTGCGTTCCTGCGACTGCGCCCACTGCGGGGTGTCGCCCCAGCGGTGCTCGGCCTCCTCCTGGTACTCCTCCTTCCAGTCCGTGCCGAAGATCTCGGCCCTGTCCTGAGGGGTCAGTGGTGCGTTCATATCGATCGCCTCCTTCATGCGGTCGACTGCGGAGACCATCTCCTGCAGGTGCGAGATGCGTCCGACCAGCAGCTCCCGCTGGCGGGTCAGGTGAGCCAGGGCGTCGGCCTCCGGGTCATCGAGCAGGTCCCCGATCTCAGCGAGCGGGAAGCCCAGCTCGCGGTAGACCAGGATCCGGTGGAGGCGGGCGACGTCGTCGTCGTCATACACCCGGTAGTCCGACCACGTCCTGCCGCTCGCCGGCGCCAACCCGATCCGGTCCCAGTGGTGCAGGGTCCGGACGCTCACCCCGACCAGCGCGGCGACCGCTCCCACGGTGAGCCCGTCTCTCGTCGTCATGTCTCCAGCATCTCTCACATCCACGAGCGTGGGGCCTGACGCGATGTCAGGGTCAAGCCCGGGTTTCCGCGACCGGCGGGCGAAGAACGGTGGCAGGCGGTACCGCTCTTCCTTACCCGCCGGTAACCTCGGTGCCATGAGCCGACCCGCGCCCCATGTGTACGACCGTCTCCGCGACCTCGTCGCGATCCCCGAATTCCGGGCCGATCCCTCGAGCCGCCCGTCGGCGATGATCACCGAGGTCTTCACCGGTGACCCGCTCGCGGAGATCCCCGCCGGCACCGCCGACGATGTCACCGCCGCCGTCGAGCGGGCCCGGGCCGCGCAGGTCGCGTGGGCCGAACGAGACGTCGCCGACCGGGTCGCCGTCATCACCCGCTTCGCCAAGCAGGTCATGCGGAACCGCCGCGAACTCATGGACATCGTGCAGGCAGAGACAGGCAAGAGCCGCGCCTCCGCACAGGAGGAGGTGCTGGACTGCCTCATCACCGCGCGTCACTACGCCCGGACCGCGCCCGGGCTGCTCGCCCCCAAGCGCGTCCAGGGCATGCTGCCGGGACTGACCAAGGCCGTGGTGCGCCGCCAGCCCAAGGGCGTCGTGGGCGTGATCGCGCCGTGGAACTACCCGCTCAACCTCGCCGCCACCGACGCGCTCGCCGCCCTGCTCGCGGGCAACGCCGTGGTGATCAAGCCCGCCTCCATCACGCCGTTCTGTGCCCTCGCCGCCGCCGACATGCTCTACCGGGCGGGCCTGCCGCGCGACCTGTTCCAGGTGGTGCCCGGTTCGGGCGGGACCGTCGGCGGCGCGATCGTGGAGAACGTCGACTACCTCATGTTCACCGGCTCCACCGCGACCGGCCGCACGCTGGGCCGCCAGTGCGGCGAGCGCCTGATCGGCTTCTCGGCCGAACTCGGCGGGAAGAACGCCATGATCGTGACCGAGGGTGCCGACCTCGACGAGGTGGCAGAGGTCGCCACGCGCGCGTTCTTCTCCAACTCGGGTCAGCTGTGCATCTCGGTCGAGCGGGTCTACGTGGAGCGCTCGGTCGCGCCGCAGCTCATCGAGAAGCTCACCGCGCGTGTGCAGTCCATGAGCGTGGGGCCCGGCTACGACTTCGAGGCCGAGATGGGCAGCCTCATATCCCGTGACCAGCTGGACGCCGTCTCCGCACACGTCGACGACGCGGTGGCCAAGGGCGCGCGTGTCCTGGCCGGCGGACGCGCCCGGCCGGACCTGGGCCCGCTGTTCTACGAGCCGACCCTGCTCACCGACGTGCCCTCCAGCGCGACCTGTTACGGCGAGGAGACCTTCGGCCCGGTCGTCTCGATCTACCCGGTCGACTCGGTCGAGGAGGCGATCGCCGAGGCCAACGACACCGAGTACGGGCTCAACTCGTCGGTGTTCGCGGAGTCCGACTCCGAGGGCGAGCAGATCGCGGCGCGCCTGCGGACCGGCACCGTCAACGTCGGCGAGGGCTACGTCGCGGGCTGGGGCTCCGTCGCGGGCCCGATGGGCGGCATGGGCGCCTCCGGTGTGGGCCGACGCCACGGCGACGAGGGACTGCTCAAGTACACCGAGGCGCAGACGATCGCCACTCAGCGCGTCGTGCACATGGGCGGGCCGTCGTTCCTGCCCCGCACGCGGTGGCAGCAGTTGCTCGCGCCCGCCACCGACGCCATGCGCTTCCTGCCGGGGCGGTAGGCGGGCGGCGGGAGCCCGCGG
>NZ_JAALDT010000346.1:0-4950 GCF_014144995.1 Dietzia sp. DQ11-71
GCAGCCGGACGGTCCGCCCTCGCGGACGGCGCCGCGCGCCGGGACCAGTCCACCGTCGATCACCTCGCGACCATGCGGTACCGGGGCGGGGACACCGGCGCCACACGGGCGGCAGTGCTCGCCGAGAGCCCCCGGGACCTGGTCCACAGGCTCGACACGCTGCGCCGACTGTCCGGGGCCACCACGAGTGCACTGGACGCCTCCAGAGCTGCGTCCCGGGATGCGGTGCAGCTCAGGGAAGAGGCCGCGCGTTCCGCGGCCGAGGCCCGGGACGCGGCCCGCGTCGCGCAGGAGCGAACCGACGCGCTCGCCCGCCGAACCGAGGAGATGCGGGTACGGATGGATGAGGTCCGTCGCCGGGTCGACGCACTGTCGGACGCACAACGCGATCTATGGATCGGCGGACCGGTGGTGCCGGAGGGGTACGTTGCCCCGCCGGTGGACGACGTCAATTCCGCGGCGCTCCGAGTCGCACTCTCCCGGCTGGGCGCGCCCTACTCGTGGGGCGCGACGGGCCCGTCCGAGTTCGACTGCTCCGGTCTCATGGTGTGGTCGTACGCGCAGGAGGGCAAGGCGCTGCCCCGGGCGAGCCAGGCGCAGGCGGTCGCGGGCGCCCCGGTGGCGATGAACGACATCCGGCCCGGTGACCTTGTCATCTACTTCCCCGGCGCCACCCACGTCGGGATGTACGCCGGCGACGGTCTGGTCCTGCACGCCCCGACCTACGGTGTGCCGGTCCGCCTCGAGCAGGTCGACGCGATGCCGATTCACGGGATCCGCCGCTACTGACCCCGGCCGACCCGGCCAAGCACGGCCGCCCCGCGCAGACACCGGCCGTCCCCGATCGCGCCTCGCCCCTTCCCGACGAGGACGACGCACCGGGCGGGGCCGAGGCGGGCCGGGTTGTGTGGCAGGCTCGGAGCCGATGACCAAGACGCTGTTGATCACCAACGACTACCCGCCGCGCCCGGGCGGGATCCAGTCGTACCTGGAGACGTATCTGAGCCACCTGGACCCGACGGACGTCGCGGTGCTCGCCTCGACGTTCCGGGGTGGCGAATCGGCGGAGTACGACGCCGCCAAGCCCTATCTGGTGGAGAGGGTGCCCACCGAGGTGTTGCTCCCCACGCCCGACCTCGCGGCACGCGCACGAAGGCTCGCCTCGGACTTCGGCGCGACGACGATCTGGTTCGGGGCCGCCGCCCCCCTCGCCGCCATGGCGCCGGTGCTACGGCAGGGCTCCGTGGACCGCATCATCGCGAGCACACACGGACACGAGGTCGGCTGGTCGATGCTGCCGGGCTCGCGCCAGATCCTGCGACTGATCGGCGAGTCCACCGACGCGGTCACCTACGTGAGCGACTACACACGGAGGCGGTTCGCGGCGGCGTTCGGCCCCCGCGCCCGCCTAGTGCACCAGCCGGGTGGCGTCGATACGGAGAGGTTCCGGCCGGATCCCGCACGGCGAAGGGCGATCCGCGACCGTTACGGACTCGCGGACCGCGACGTGATCGTGTGTCTGTCCCGCCTCGTGCCGCGGAAGGGCCAGGACATGCTCATCCGGGCGATGCCGGAGATCGCCCGGCGGGTGCCCGGGGCGGTCCTCGTCGTCGTCGGCGGTGGGCCCTATCGGCGCACGCTGGAAGGACTGGCGCGCCGCCTCGGGGTGGCCGACCGGGTCGTCTTCACCGGCCGCGTCCCCGCGGACGAGATCGTCGACCACCACCGACTGGCGGACGTCTTCGCGATGCCGTGCAGGACCCGAGGGGGAGGGCTGGACGTCGAGGGGCTGGGAATCGTCTACCTGGAGGCGTCCGCGTGCGGGGTGCCGGTCGTGGCGGGCCGGAGCGGCGGTGCCCCGGAGACGGTGCGCGACGGCCGGACCGGTCTCGTCGTCGACGGGACGTCACAGGGCGAGGTCGCCGACGCCGTCGCCGGCCTCCTCGAGGACCGGCCCAGGGCGTCGGCCATGGGGGTCCGCGGCCGCACCTGGGTGCTGGAGAACTGGCGCTGGGAGGACCTGGCCCGGGACATGGAACGCGTGCTCTCAGGGGAGTGACCCGCGAGAGCACGCGTTCCGACGCGCAGTCCGATCAGGCGTAGAGCGACTCGATCTGCTGGGCGTACTTCTGGTGCACGACGTTGCGCTTGACCTTCAGGGACGCGGTGAGCTCACCGGTCTCCTCGGTGAACTGGTCCGGGAGGACGTGGTACTTCTTGATCGACTCGGAGTGAGACACGCTCCGGTTCGCCCGCACCAGCGCCTGGTCCAGGTGCTCGATCAGGTCGGCGTCCTTGAGCAACTCGTACAACGAGCCGGACTTGTCGTGGTGGGTCTTCCACCGTTCGACGGCCTCCGGGTCGAGGGTCAGCAGGGCCGAGACGAACGGCTTTCCGTCGCCCACGCACACCGCCTCCGCCACGAGCGGGTCCGCACGCAGAGCGTCCTCGAGCTGGTTGGGAGCCACGTTCTTCCCGCCGGCCGTGACGATGATCTCCTTCTTGCGGCCGGTGATCGACAGGTACCCGTCCTCGTCCAGCGAACCCAGGTCACCGGTGCGGAACCAGCCGTCGCTGAAGGACTCGGCGGTCGCCTCCTCGTTCTGCCAGTAGCCGGAGGCGACGACGGGCCCGCTCACCTCGACCTCACCGTCCTGCGCGATCCGGACCGCGCAGCCGGGCAACGGCTGGCCGACGCTGCCGATCCGCATCCGCCCCGGGGTGTTGACCGTGATCGCCGCACAGGTCTCCGTCAGGCCGTAGCCCTCGAAGATGTTGACCCCGATGCCGTCGAAGAAGTGGGTCAGACGGTCACCCAGGGCGGCGCCGCCGGAGATGGCGACCTCGCAACGCCCACCGAGCGCGTTGACGAGCTTGGCGTAGACCAACTTCGAGAAGATCGCGTGGCGCAGCTTGAGGAACGGACCCACCCGGCCGTCACCCCGGTTGGCCTTGGAGTACGCGACCGCGGTGTCCGCGGCCTTGTCGAACATCCACGCCTTGACCGCGCCGCCGTCCTGCGCGGTCGCCTGGGCCTTGTTGAAGACCTTCTGGAACACGCGGGGGACGGCCAGGATGTAGTGCGGCTGCATCTCGCCGAACGTCTCGACCAGGTTGGTCAGGTCGGCGGAATGCGCGATGGTCACGCCGGCGTGGAATCCGGCGTAGGTGATGGCGCGGGCCAACACGTGGGCCAGGGGCAGGAACATCACCGAGGTGGCGTCGTCCCGCAGGATCCCGCTGAACGGCGTCTCGAGCACGGCGAGCGTCTCGGACATGAAGTTGCGGTGGCTGAGCATGACGCCCTTGGGGCGGCCCGTGGTCCCCGAGGTGTAGATCAGCGTCGCGGGGGAGTCGGCGCGGACCGAGGCCCGGCGCTCGTCGAGCACCGAGACGTCGACCGAGGCCCCCTCGGAGGCGAGGGTCTCCAGGACCGGGGTCGCACCGTCGATCACCAGGACGTCGGCGACCTCCAGGCCCTGCACGCCCTCCCGGGCGGTGGTGGCGTGGGTGTCGTTCTCGACGATGATCAACCGGGCCGCGGAGTCCTCCATGATCCAGTGGATCTGGTCGGCGCTGGAGCTGTCGTACACGGGAACGGTGACCGCGCCGACGGCCCAGATCGCGAAGTCGATGAGATTCCACTCGTACCGGGTGGAGCTGAGGAGGGCGACCCGATCGCCCGCCCGGACACCGAGCGCCACCAGTCCGCGGGCGATCGTCCGGACCTCCTCGGCGAACTCGCGGTTGGTGACGTCCGTCCACCGACCGTCGACGGGCTTCTGGAACGCCACGTTCTCCGGGGTGTTCTCCGCGCGGTCGTATGCCGACTGAACGCAGGACCAGTCGTCAGGGACGGTGAAGTTGGCGGGTACCGCGACGTATTCGCGCAAAGGGTCCTCCCGGTGGAGACGTTCAGAGTATGTCGGTGACCACACACACTATCGCCGGGACCACACGGTGGTCACGTCGCCTGCCCTCCGGGCGCCGCGGGTGGGGCGCATCGCGGAGCGGGATATGTGAAGCTTGTGGGTATGAGCGAGCACGACGGCGCCCCCGAGGTGTGGCCGACCAGAGACTCCACGGTGGTCGACGCACCGGTGGAGGACGTCATGGCGGTCATCTCCGACTTCGTCGCGTACCCGGAGTGGTCCGCGTCGATCCGCGCGGCCGAAGTGCTCTCCACCGGTCAGGACGGCCGTCCGGACCGGGTGCGGTTCGAGCTCGAGGCGGGCGCGATCGTCGACGAGTACGTCCTCGTCTACTCCTGGTCGGCGGACGACCGCGGTCTGGAGTGGCGGCTCGAGAGCTCGGCGTTGCAGAGGGCCCAACGGGGCTACTACCGGCTCGAACCGGTGGAGGGCGGCACGCGTGTGGACTACGAACTCGAGATCGAGCTCACGGTCCCGGTGATCGGGAGCCTGCGCAGCCGCGCCGAGCGCCGGATCCTGGGCGACGCACTGAAGGAACTCAAACGCCGGGCGGAGTCGCGGTGAGCAGAACTCGTGTCGTCGTCGTCCTCGGGGGAGATCCCGAGGACCGCGCGGGCGTCACCGCCGACCTGCTCGCGGACCCCGGCTGCACGGCGTTGATCCTGACCGGCCATCCCGATGCCGTCGACCCCCGTCTCGACGTCTCGGAGGACGGGCCCGTCGAGGTCCGGGTCGACGACCCGACGGCGAGGCTCGAGGCCTACCGGTCCGGCGCCGCCGATCCGGACGACGACGTACTGGCCGCGCTCGCCGCCGGAGGGGACACCCCGCTGGCCGCGGTGTTGGGATGGGAGTACGCGCGACGGGCCGCGTCGTCCGACTACTGGGACGTCGTCGTGGTCGAGCTCGACGGGGACCTGACCGCGGTGCGCCGGCTGGCGGCGGCCGGGGAACTGGCCGCCTTCGTGGAATCGCGCTGGCCCGCCAACGTGCGCTTCGCCTCGATGGCGGCGGGCGG
>NZ_JAALDT010000347.1:0-8727 GCF_014144995.1 Dietzia sp. DQ11-71
GGCGGGCGGAGTCCTGAGACCCGTACCGGCGGCCACGTTTCCAGCATGTTTCGAGTCGGCCCAGCCCCTCGCTGCGGGCGACCGCGCGGCCTAGAATTCGCTGGAGAAGGCGAGGTGCCCGCGATGACTCTTCAGAACCGGACGGCGTCACGGAGATCCGTGTCCGAGGACACCGCGGAGCGTGCCCTGCGGGATCTCGACGACCGACACTTCACCGAGGTCATGCTGCGGGAATTGAGGCGGCGCAGGACGTTCGCCAGGGTGGCCGACCAGGTCGACGGAGCCCTCCGGGCAGCGCGCTTCCCGATAGGGGATCCGTTCCGGCCGCCCGCCGACCCCGCCGCTGCCGCCCGTCGGGCGATGATCGCCTCCGCAGTGCACAGCGCCGTGCTGCAGGTACCCCACGCCTGCTCCACCGAGGCATGCGAGATCCTCATCGAGCGGGGCGTGGTCCCCGGCTCCACACCCGCAGATGCGCTGCGGACCTTCGCGAGGGACGGCCGGCTCATCGTGCTCCGCGGCGACCGACGCTGGGTCTACCCGCGGTTCCAGCTCGACCACTTCGACCCGCGCGACCCGGACAACATCGTCGCCATGATCAACCGGATGCTCGACGCCGGCCACTACCCTGAGGCCGCCACCGCGTGGTGGACAGCGCCGGCCGACTCGCTGCCGGACCGCCGCTCACCCACGGGGTTGCTCGGACAGGACCACGCCACCCTGCGGGAACTCGCAGCGGTATACGCGGTCGCGGCTGAGCTCTGATCGGCCGGGCCGCGCGGGCACACGTCCGCGGCGGAGGTGGCTCCGAATCCCTTCTGATCGCCGGCCTGGCCACTCGCCTGACCCCCGGCGGTCAGGCGGCAGCGCCCGCGGCCGCCGCGTACGTTGGGCCACACCTGCACGTCCCCGACCGAGGAGATTCCCGAATGTCCGATGCGCTCTACACCGTCGAAGCCCTCTCCACCGGCGGAGGCCGGGACGGGCACGTCGCCACCGCCGACAAGGCCGTGGACCTGGAGATGGCCCCGCCGAAGGAACTCGGCGGCTCGGGCGAGGGCAACAATCCCGAGCAGCTGTTCGCCGCCGGGTTCGCCGCCTGCTTCCACTCCGCCCTGCAGAGCGCGGCGCGGGCGAAGAAACTCACGATCAACGGCTCGTCCGTGGGCGCGCGGGTGTCACTGGTGCGCTCGGGCGAGGAGAGCATCGACATCGCCGTGGACCTCGAGGTCATCATCCCCGACGTCGAGGCCGAGCAGGCCGACGAACTCGCGAAGCTGGCCCACGAGCTGTGCCCGTACTCCCGGGCCACGCGGGGCAACATCGAGGTCACCGTCTCGGTCGGCGAGGACTGAGGCCCGGCGCCGACAGTGCGCTGCTCGGGGCGTGGATTAGGTGAACGGGCTACGAGAGCGTGCGATCCGTCAGCCACCAGGTCACGGCGCGGTTCACCGGCTCGCGCGTGGACCCGTCGCCCAGGCGGGGCACGTCGAACCACACCCGTAGAGGCGGCCCACCGATCACGGGCACGTCCGCGAACTGCAGGGAACGCTGCCCCGACGAGAAGTCCCACCTGTTGACCGTCGAGCACGAGATGACCGGCACGAAACCCGTCGCACAGATCACCTCGGCGCGCGGCTCGAGCGGAGTCAGGACCCTCGTCCCCGGGATCGCAGGGTTCCAGAAAGCGGGGTCCTCCGGCCCCAGCACGTCGCTGACGACCTGCGGCATCCCGCGGGGCACCGGAGGCGCCGCGGCGGGCAGTCCCGCGGCGTCCGGATCGGCGGCAGCGGTGGCGGTGCCGAGCGCGCTCACCGCGCCGGCCAGGGCGACCGCGAGGCCGAGACGACGACACGCGAAATGGGGCAGGGGCACGGCAACTCCTGGGTGGGTGAGAGAGGCCCCACGGTAGCAGCGGGGTCGCGCGACCGGTTCGGCCTTCCGCGAGGCGGCGGCGCTTCGATGAGGGGTTGCCCTCGTCGTCGTCCCCGTCGTCGTCGTCCCGTTGTCGTCGTCCCTCCACAGGCCGGCACGGTCAGCGCCGCGCCGGACACACACGGCAGAAGAACGATGGAGCGCCGAATCTCGATGCCGTTCGCTGATAACGTTCAGGTAGCCGACCGGAGCCCCCTTCGGTCCGAGCAGACTCAGGGATCAGTAGGTATGCCCCACAGACTGACCAGATCGTCCATCTCGATACTCGCAGGTGTCTGCGTCCTCGCCACGGCCGCGTGCAGTCCCGACGACCCGACGGCGGAGTCGCCCGAGGTGAGGACCGTGAACCCGACCGAGCCGCTCCCGCCCGCCTCGACGATCGCGGGGTCGCAGCCCTTCCTGGCCGTGGACATCGTGCAGGGCCGACAGGCCCGCCCCGTCGACCTACAGGTCGACGGCGGCGAGGACGGCGTCTCGGTGACCTTCCGCGAGATCACGATCGAGCCCGGGGCGAGCACCGGCGAACACTGCCACCACGGATCCCTGATCGCCGTCGTCAAGCAAGGCGAACTCACGCACTACTCCGATCGCCACCCCGGCGGCTCCCGCATCTACCGCGTCGGGGACGCGAACATCGAGGAAGCGGGCTCGATCTATGAAAGCCGGAATCACGGTACGGAGGACGTGGTTCTGATGGCGACCTACGTGACCCCGGTCGGCAAGGAGCTCCTCGAGACGGACCTGACGAAGTGTGAGGTGTGAGCGGCCTGCTCGTCGGCTGAGGGGTCAGCGGGGGTCAGCTGAGAGGTCAGCGGGGGAGCTGCCCGTCGTCGATCTTGATGACGGTGCCGGTGACCGCCTCCGACGCGTCGGACACCAGGTAGAGCAGCGTCGAATCGATCTGTTCGGGCTGGCCGAGGCGCTGACGGGGGAGCCCGGGCGCGATGTCGCCCACGCGGGAGAGCATGCCGTCGGTCATCTCCGAGGCGAAGACCCCCGGGGCGATCGCATTGACGTTGATGAACCTGCGCGACCACTCCACGGCGAGGGTCTCCGTCATCCGACTGATCGCTGCCTTGGTGGTCGAGTAGAGCGCCGCGCCGTTGCCGTCGTACTGGTAGGCGCTCATCGACGTGATGTTGACGATCCGGCCCGGCACCCCGGCCTCGATCAGGCGGCGCGCCACACCGGTCGCCATGAGCCACGGGCCACGGACATTGGTGTCCAGCACGGCGTCGACCAGCTCCAACGACATCTTGTGCGCACGCTGCGCGTCCGGGATGCCGGCGTTGTTGACGAGGATCTGCGGGAGGCCGATCTGCTCTGTGACGTCGGTGAGGCAATCCTCGATCGAGGCGGGATCGGTGACATCGAGCCGGACGCCGTGTGCCTTGCCCCCGCTCCGGCCGATGGACTCGACGACCTCCCGGATCCGCTCGGCCCGCCGCCCGGTGACGACCACAGTCGCGCCCGCGCCTGCGAGTACGTGCGCGAACCTGGCACCGAGTCCGGCCGTCGATCCGGTGACGATCGCGACGCGACCCGTGAGGTCGTCAGCAGTCATGGTGGGGTCCTATCGGTTGTGGGCCCGAGAGCGGCCGGGGTCAGGAGAAGAGGTCGGGCAGGCCGTCGGACACGCGGTCCGGGAACTCCGGCTGCTCTTTGGCGAGGAACGCGGTGACGCCGGCGCGCACATCGGCGGACTTACCACGGGTGTAGATGCCGATCGACTCGGCGCGGTGGGCGACCTCCGGACCGGGCGCGCCGAGCATGCGCCACAGCAGCTGGCGGGTCAGTGCGGCCGACACCGGCGACGTGCCCCGCGTCATCTCGCGCGCGACCTCGAGGGCGCGCGGGAGAACCTCATCGGCGGGCAGCACCTCGCTCACCAGCCCTTTCTCCAAGGCCTCGGCGGCGAGGATCGTCTTGCCGCCCACGGCCCATTCGATCGCGGTGGAGATGCCCACGATGCGGGGCAGGAACCACGTCGAGCACGCCTCCGGCACCAGACCCCGGCGCGTGAACACGAACCCGAACTTGGCGGTGTCCGCGGCGATGCGCACGTCCGTCGGCAGGGTCATGGTCACCCCGACCCCCGCGGCCGACCCGTTGATCGCCGAGATGACCGGCTTGGTCATGCGGAAGATGCGCAGCGCGACCTGACCGCCGGTGTCCGGCGGGGCCCCGCCGGTGTCGACATCGGGATCAGCCGCGAACGCGTCGCCCCCGCCCGAGATATCGGCCCCCGCGCAGAACGCCCGGCCCGTGCCGGTGAGGACCACAGCACGCACATCGTCGTCCGCATCGCAGTTGTCCAACGCGGTGATGATGTCCGTCAGGTTCTCGTAGGTCGCCGCGTTGAGCCTGGCCGGGCGGTTGAGTCGGATCACGGCGATCTCGCCGTGGCGATCGAGGATGACCTCGGGCTGGTCGGGCGGGTTCTCGGAAGCCTGATCCGGCGAGGGCTGCATGATGTCGGACGTTACCTGCGCCGAGCAGCGGCGCTGGCCGGATCGACCACATCTTGTCGCGGGCGGCGTGGGCCGGTTCGGCTCTCTCCGCAACTGCGGGTCGTCGGCGGTCGCCCACCTCGTCGTCGTCGTTGTCGTTGAGACCTCCGGTGCCGGGGCGGCCCCAACGCGCGTCGCGTCGGTGGGCTGGGTCGCGGGGCGTGGGGCGGGTCGTGGGATCAGAGCATCTGCCGGAGCATGTACGGCAGGATGCCGCCGTGCTCGTAGTACGCCTCCTCCGCCGGGGTGTCGATGCGGACCTTCGCCGTGAACTCGACCGCCGAGTCGCCCTCGCCGGCCCGGACCGTCACCTCCTCCGGAACGCTGTCCCGGCCCTCGAGCCCGGTGATGGAGAACAACTCGTCGCCCTTGAGGCCGAGACTCTCGGCGGACTCGCCCTCGGGGAACTGCAGGGGCAGGACGCCCATCCCGATGAGGTTCGAGCGGTGGATCCGCTCGTACGACTGCGCGATCACCGCCCGTACCCCCAGCAGGGACGTACCCTTGGCCGCCCAGTCCCGCGACGACCCGGACCCGTACTCGGCCCCGGCGATCACCACCAACGGCACGCCCTCCTCGGCGTAGCGGTTCGAGGCGTCATAGATGCTGGTCTGCTCACCGCTGGGGAAATGGGTGGTGACCCCGCCCTCGGTGCCGGGCGCCAACAGATTCCGCAGCCGGACGTTGGCGAACGTGCCACGGATCATCACCTCGTGATTGCCGCGCCTCGACCCGTACGAATTGAAGTCCGCCGGCTCGACCCCCTGCTGCTGCAGGTACTCGCCCGCGGGCGAACTGGGCTTGATCGCCCCGGCCGGTGAGATGTGGTCCGTGGTCACAGAATCGCCCAGCAGCGCCAGGACGCGGGCGTCGGTGATGTCCCGCATCGGCTCGGGCTCGACCGCCATTCCGTCGAAGTACGGCGGCCGGCGGATGTAGGTGGAGTCCTCGGTCCAGTCGAACTTGTCACCCCCCGGCACGTCCATGCCGCGCCAGTTGTCGTCCCCGTCGAAGACGTCGGCGTAGCCCTTGGTGAACATGTCTGCCTCGAGATTGGCGTCCACGACCTCCTTGATCTCCGCCGAGCTGGGCCACACATCACGGAGGTAGACCGGCTCGCCATCAGAGCCCGTTCCGAGCGGGTCCTCAAGAAGGTTCTTGCGCATCGTCCCGGCCAGCGCATAGGCGATGACCAGCGGCGGGGACGCCAGGAAGTTCATCTTGACCTCGGGGTGGATGCGGCCCTCGAAGTTGCGGTTGCCCGACAGGACCGCGGCGACGTTGAGGTCCTTGTCATTGACCGCCTTGCTCACCGCCGGGGTCAGCGGCCCGGAGTTGCCGATACACGTCGTGCAGCCGTAGCCGACCAGATCGAACCCGAGCTCCTCCAGGTACGGGGTGAGGCCGGACCGGTCGTAGTAGTCGGTGACGACCCGAGACCCGGGGGCCAACGTCGTCTTGACCCACGGCTTGGGCTTCAGACCACGCTCCACGGCCTTCTTGGCCAGCAGCGCCGCTCCGATCATCACCGAGGGGTTGGACGTGTTGGTGCACGAGGTGATCGCCGCGATGACCACGTCCGCGTGGTCGAAGATCACCGGCGACTCGTCGCCGTCGATCATGATCTCCGCCGGATCGCTCGGCCACCCGAGCTCGGCGTTGGCGGTCAGCTGCTCCTCGGAGTAGTGGCGGGGAGGCTCGTTCTTCGCCGTAGTGGAACCGGGGGAGACCGGGTCGCTGGCGGGGAAGGAGTCCGCCGAGGCGTCATCCAGACTCCCGTCGTCCTTCTCCGACCGGTTCTTCTCCTCATCGAGATTGCCGAGCACCACGGCCGGCGCATCGCCCAGCGCGATGCGGTCCTGCGGCCGCTTGGGCCCGGCGATCGACGGGACCACCGTCCCCAGGTCCAGCTCGATGACCTCGCTGTACTCGGCCGGGTTGTCCGGGTCGTGCCACAGGCCCTGCTCCTTGGCGTAGACCTCGACCAGCTCGATCTGCTGTTCCGACCGACCCGTCAGCCGCAGGTAGTCCAGCGTCTCGTCGTCTACCGGGAAGATGGCGCACGTCGAGCCGAACTCGGGGCTCATGTTGCCCAGTGTCGCCCGGTTGGCCAGCGGGACCGCGGCGACACCGGGGCCGAAGAACTCCACGAACTTGCCCACGACGCCGGTCTGGCGCAGCAGCTCCGCGACGGTGAGGACGAGATCGGTTGCCGTGGTGCCCTCCCGCAACTCGCCGGTCAGCTTGAGCCCGATGACCTGCGGGATCAGCATGCTCATCGGCTGGCCGAGCAACGCGGCCTCCGCCTCGATGCCGCCGACGCCCCAGCCCAGCACGCCGAGACCGTTGACCATCGGCGTGTGGGAGTCGGTACCGACGAGCGTGTCCGGGTAGGCCTGGGTCATACCGTCGGTCCCCTCGCGCGTGAAGACGACCCGGGACAGGTATTCGAGGTTGACCTGGTGGCAGATGCCGGTGTTCGGCGGGACCACCACGAAGTCGGCGAACGACTCCTGCGCCCACCGGAGCAGCTGGTAGCGCTCCTGGTTGCGGCCGAACTCCAGCTCTGCATTGACCTCGAACGCATCCGGGCGGCCGAATACGTCCGCGATGATCGAGTGGTCGATCACGAGCTCGCCGGGGATGAGCGGATTGATCTTCTTGGGGTCGCCGCCGAGGTCGGTGATGGCATCGCGCATCGCGACCAGATCCACCACGCACGGCACCCCGGTGAAGTCCTGCATCAGCACCCGGGCGGGCGTGTACTGGATCTCCCGCTCCGGCGGGGACTGGGGAGTCCACTCCCGCAGTGCCTCGACCTGCTCGGCCGTCACCACTCGGCCGTCCTCGTTGCGCAGAAGATTCTCCAGCAGGACCCTGAGGCTGTAGGGGAGCGGGACCGCGGTGGAGACCTGATCGAGTCGGTAGACCTCGTAGTCCACGCCCCCGACTGCCAGCGAATCCCTCGAACCGAAACTGTTGACACTCATGACCGGCCCTTTCGTAGAGGTGCCGGTGCGGCCCGTGCTAGTGACGAGGATCACCGGCGTTGTTGCCGACCCTACTCCCGAAAACCGGAAGTTATAAGGCGTCACGCGTACCCGGGCTGGGGCTCGAGAGGGTCCCGGCCGGAAACGATCTGGGGGGCTCATCCGCTGACGAGGGCCGGTTCGGAATTCCCTGTTCAGGCAGGCCGTAGGCAGGGGCTGCCTTCGTCGTCGTCGGATCCAACTGGCCCACTCGCATGGGAGGCTCGCTGATCGCGCGGGTCAGACGCCCTGGTCGTCGTCACCCTCCGCGTCGCTGTCGCTGTCGCCGTCATCAACGGGCAGTTCGATGGCCTGCTCGGCGACGTCGGCCGGATTCGCCTCACGGAAGGGGTCCTCGACGGTCACCTCGGGCTCGTACTCCTCGGGTGCGGTGACTGAATCCGGGCCCGGGGTGTACTCGTCCGGGTCGATACGGTCCTCGGCGATCATCTCGTCCTCCTCCTGGCGCAGGGGCGTGTGCCTCCACCTCTAGCAGCCTCCCGCGAGCGGCGCCAGGGGCGACGGCAACGAAAGATCGTCTCGCTGGCATCGTCTCGGGTCGAGAGTCTGTTGTGGTCGATGCTCCGAGGAGTGACCAGGCAGCGTGGAGGCAGCCTGTTGCGACGAGTCCACCCTGCTGGCTGAGGACTTCTGCGCCAGGCGAGAGGGCTGGGCCGCGGGTGGCGAAATGTACTGATTTAACCCTTGCGTGTTCGAATGTGTGTGCTTAGTATAGAACACAGATTCGATATCAGATAGGCGGCGCACGGTCAGGGGGTGGGGCACATGGGCGGTAACGCAGACCACGCGGCCGATGGCCCCTCCTCGTGCGGCGACTCCTCCTCGCCTGGTGGCGGCTCGGGTTCCGCGGCGCCCTCTTCGCTGTCGGGGCTGCGGGCGGCGGCGCGTGAGGGGTGGATGGGCGAGAATCGTGCGGCGGCGCGCCGGTTCGTGGCCTGTTACGAGTTGTTTGTCGAATGCCAGCGCCGGGAGGAGTCCGGGGCGGGCGGCGGTGAGTGTCGGCCCGGTCATGCCGTGCTCGATCCGATCGATGTCGCGGCCGGGTACGTGGTGTCGGCGATGGCGATCTCGACGGGCCGGGCCGAACGGATGATCACCTTCGCCCTCGATCTGCACCTGCGGTATCCGGCGATCCTGTCCGCGATGACGCAGGGGCGGCTGGATCTGCAGGCCGCGAAGATACTGGCCTCACAAATGGCCACCGTCCACGTCGATGTGCTCGAGGCGGTGCA
>NZ_JAALDT010000348.1:0-864 GCF_014144995.1 Dietzia sp. DQ11-71
GAGTGTGTCGGCGATCCTGGCCACCGAGGAAGCCGCCGTCCTGGCCGAGGCCCTCGACCAACGCGTGAAAGACCACAAGTACGCCGACGCCCAAGCCGCCGCCAACACCCAAGCCGACACCGCCAACCCCGGCGCTGGCGGCGCTGGCGAGGTCGAGGACTACTCGATCGCCGAACGGCGCGCCGACGCCCTGATGTCCCTGGTGTGCGGCGATGCTGGCCTAGCCGGCACCCCTGCTCGCCCCGGCCGGTCGGGCGCGCCTGGTGCCGGGGTGGCGTTGCGGCCGAAGGTCACCGTCATCGCCACCGGCAACACCGCCCGCGACGCCGGCGGCGCCCGAGTGGAGTTCACCCGCACCGGCCAGGCCGCCCTGCAGGCCCTGCTCGACATGCTCGCCACCAGCGACGGAGCCACCTTCGAACCCATCGACCCGCGCATCGGGGCCGCCGATGACGCCCGCACCGCCCTGAAATACCGGCCCGGTGCCCAGTTGGCCCGCCGGATCCGGCTGCGCGATGGCACCTGTCGCCACCCCGGCTGTGCGATCCCGGCCGAGGCCTGTGATCTGGATCATGTGGTGCCGTTCGATCACGCCGACCCCCAGCGGGGCGGACACACCATCGAGGGCAACCTCGCGGCGATGTGCCGGCGCCATCACCGGTTCAAGACCTTCTCCGACTGGATCTACGACCTACAGCCCGACGGCACCCTGCTGGTGCGCACCCCGGACGGTTCGACCATGCTCACCCGACCCTCCGGCCCACTGGCCGAGTACCGGCGTGAACAGGCCCGCGCCGAGACCGAGGCGTGGACCCGGCAGCAACGCCGCAGCCCCGGGCCCACCGGTGACGAGAAGGCCGACGC
>NZ_JAALDT010000349.1:0-2955 GCF_014144995.1 Dietzia sp. DQ11-71
CCTGACGGTGCTGGCCTCGCCGCGGGCGGTGGACCTGGTGATCGACGCGCTCGGCGGGCCGCGGGGTCCGGGTGGCGGCGAGTCGAGCAACCTGCCGCCTCGGTGCGTTCCCGCGGATCAGCTGCTGGGCGTGCTCTCGCAGGTGCCGCCCCGCTGACCGCGCCGCCGGCGAGCGGGCGTCAGTAGTTCCAGTCGCCCTGGCCGTCGAACGCGCCGAACGGGCGGCCGGGGCCGTTCTTGACGATGAACGGGTCGCCGTTGCGGCTGGTGTCGTAGTACCAGCGGGCGTCGGCGGGGCTGACGTTGATGCAGCCGTGGGAAACGTTCCGGACCCCCTGGTCGGCGACCGACCACGGTGCGGAGTGAATGTAGATGCCGTCGTAGGAGAGCCGGACGGCGTCGTTGATGATCGAGTTGTACCCGCCGTCCTCGATGCGCAGACCGAACGTCTCCGAGTTCATGCGGACCTCACGGCCGCGCTGGCCGGTGTAGTAGGTGCCGTTGTAGGTCTCCCAGCCGGGCCGTCCGGCGGAGGCTCGCATGGTGCGGATGTGCTGGCCGTTGCGGGTGACGGTGACGAGCTTGGTGCGGTCGTCGAACACGGCGATCACGGCGTCGCCGGTCCGGAACGACTGCTGACGCTTGCCACCGGCCCACACGGTCACGGAGGTGTTGACCGGCCAGAACTCGTGGGGCCGCCAGCGCACCTCGCGGTCGTTCACCCAGTAGAACTTGCCCGGGACCGCCGGCTCGGTGCGGATGCCGATCGTGGCCTCGGCCCGCGCCCGGTCGCGGATGGGGCGGTCGAAGAAGAACATGACCGGCTGTGCCACGCCCACGATCTCGTTCGGGGTGGGGAAGATGTCGACGTTGCCGTACTCGGGCGTCGGCCGCGCGGGTCCGATGACCGGGTAGGTCAGCACGGGCATCGCGCCGACGCCCGGGATGGTCGGGGTGTACAGGGGCGCGTTCTCGAGCTGCGGCACCCCGGGCGGGCTCAGCGGCATGACGGACTGGGCCTCGGCGGTCGGGGCGGTGCCCGCGCTGACCGACACCCCCATGAGGAGCGCGATCGCGGCGAGGACCGCGGCGGCCACCGAGGGGCGGGAGGAACGGGTCATGTGAGGGGCTCCTGAGGGCGGCGGGGGATTCTCTAAGCGTTACGACAGACTTCTACGCGAGTATATCGTGCGTCACAACCGAAGTGTTTCGGAGCGGCGGCCAACGGCCGCCCGCGGTCAGTAGTTCCAGTCGCCCTGACCGTCGAACGCGCCGAACGGTCGGCCGGGGCCGCCGGTGACGATGAACGGGTCGCCGTTGCGGGTGTTGTCGAAGTACCAGGCCGCGTCCTCGGGGCTGACGTTGATGCAGCCGTGCGAGACGTTGCGGACGCCCTGGTCGGCGACCGACCACGGCGCCGAGTGGATGAAGATGCCGTCGTAGCTCAGCCGCACGCCGTTCTCGACGATCGTGTCGTACCCGCCGGCGGTTCGGGACAGTCCCCAGGTCTCCGAGTCCATGCGCACCTCGCGGGCCCGCCAGCCGTTGTAGTAGACGCCGTTGTGGGTGGCGTAGGCGTCGCGGCCGGCGGAGGCCTTCATGGTGCGCACCACCTGGCCGTTGCGGGTGACGGTGACGGTGTGGGTGGCGTCGTCATAGGTCGAGATCACCGCGTCGCCGGTGCGGAAGACGGTCTCACGCCCTCCGGCCCACACGGTGACGGAGGTGCCCGCGGGCCAGAACTCGTGTGGTCGCCAGCGCAGTTCCGAGTCGCCGACCCAGTAGAACTTGCCGTCCACGGCGGGCGCCGTTCGGATTCCCACCGACGCCTCGGCGCGGGCACGGTCGGCGACGGGCTGGTCGAACCGGATCATCACCGGTTGCGCGACGCCCACCGTCTCGCCCGAGGTGGGATAGACCGAGGCCACCCCGGTTTCCGCCGTGGTCCGTCCCACGGCGGGGACGGGCATGGTGAGCACGCCGGTCGATCCGCCGACCGCTGGCAGTGGTGCGGACTCGAGTCCGAGCGCACCGACCGAGCCGGTGGATCCGGTGGGGCCGAGGAGTGACTGCGCGGAGGCGGAGGGGGAGAGGCCGACGACGACGAGGCAGGCCGTGGCCAGAAGCGTTGCGAAGGACCGGGTGCGGCGCGACATCGTTCTCCTCGAAAGCGGGTGCCGCGGCGGGCGGCGACAGCGGGGGTCGCGTGAGGGCGGACAGCCAACCCCACGCGTCACATAAGTAACATCAGTAACAGTACATATCAGGTGCCCGGCCTGTACATCTCCGAGCGCGGGCAGGGATCACGGTGGGTGCCCGCTCCGCCGGGGACGCGCACCGACCCGGCCGGGCACCTTTCCAATGTTCGTTGGTATCGCCGCGGGGAGAACCGCTGGTAGATCCATGCGGCTTCCGTCGTTGAGCGAAAGTCAGCGGAGAAACGCCTGATCATGGGCTTGATCGAACGGCAGCTGCAACATAGGGTCATCTCAGTCACCGCCGAGGGGTGGGTGGCGAAGTGAAGTGGTTGCTGAGGGGCTGCGACTTCACGTAACGAGGGGCCGGTCTTGCCGACCGGGGCACCTGGGGGGGGTGCCGACCCGCAGCCGAGAGGCAGCGTGGAGGCCGGATCGTACGCGATCTGCCAGATGGAGGGACGGCGTCGGATGCTGAGGGGCTCCGGCGCCGTTCCCGTCATTTCGGCCCACCTCTAGCCGATGATCTCCTGTGCCACGCGGTGCAGTCCGGCCAGCGCCGACGACTCGGCCTGTGGTGACCTCGGCGTCTCGGGTCTGAGCATGGTGATGTGCCACAGCTCGTCGGCGGAGACGAGGATCGTGTGGACCTCGACGCCGCCGCCGGTGGGCGCCGCCACGCAGTCGATGTACAACGTGGCGGGCCGTGGGCCGACCGCGGCGGGTGCCCCGGGCTCGCCCGGGGCCGTCAGGCCGGCCT
>NZ_JAALDT010000034.1:0-8951 GCF_014144995.1 Dietzia sp. DQ11-71
CGGGACGTCACCGCGGGCGGGACCTGGCTCGCGGTGGCCCCGGGCGGTCGGTTCTCGGCGGTGACCAACGTGCGCGAGCCCGGACCGGTGCTCCCCGCAGTCGCCTCCCGCGGCGAGCTGCCCATCGACGCGCTCACCGGGCCGGTGCCCGTCGCGGAGTTCGCCCACCACGTCGTCGACGACCTCGATCGCTACGGGGGCGTCAACCTCCTGGCCGGCGACCTCGACCGGATGTGGTGGGCGTCCAACCGCTCCACCCGCGGCCCGGTGGCGCTCGGGACCGGCGTCCACGGACTGTCGAACGCCTCGTTGGACACCCCCTGGCCCAAGGTGGTGGGCGCGGTCCACGACGTCAGAGCGCTCATGGGCACCGACGTCATGACGGGCCCGGACTGGTCCGGGGCGCTGCTGGACGTGTTGGCCGATCGTCGTCCGGCGGCACCGTGGACGATGCCGCGCACGGGCGTGCCGCTGACGCACGAGTGGCGGCTGTCGTCGAGGTTCGTCCGCATCGGCCGGCGGTACGGCACCCGGTCGACCACCGCCGTGCGCGTCGACCATCACGGGGTGGCCGACGTGGTCGAGCGCACGTGGGACGCCCGAGGACGCATCACGGGGACGGTCACCAGGCGCATCTGAGCCGGTGACCGCCCCCGCGGGCGGCTGGTTCCGACGCCGCTGACGCGGCGCGGGTGGTGCCTTCGGCCCTAGCCGACGGTCCAGGTGTTGCTGCCGTCGAGCAGCGCCTGCAGGTCCGTGGGTGAGGTCTCCTTGGCGGCGGCGACCTGGCCGCGGGCGAGGTCGTCGTAGGTGTCGCGGCGGACCTGCCGGATGATGCCGGTGACCGTGTACTCGAGGTCCTGGCTGGACAGGTTGGCCAGGGCGTGGGCGTAGGTCGGGTCGTCGGCGTGGGCGTCGTGGACGACGATGTCGGCCTCGTCCACGTCGGCGGTCGCGGCCACCGCGAGGGAGAAACCGCGGCGCACGACGCAGTGCTGGCCGTCGTCACCGAAGATGATCTTCTCGCCGTGGCGCACCGGGATCAGGTGGTCGCCGGCGTCCTCCTTGCGGAGCAGGTCGAAGGAACCGTCGTTGAAGATCGGGCAGTCCTGCAGGATCTCCACGAAGCTCGTGCCGCGGTGGCGTGCGGCCGCGTCGAGGACCTCGGTCAGGCCCTTGCGGTCGGAGTCCAGGGCGCGGGCGATGAAGGTGCCCTGGGCGCCGATCGCCAGCGACAGGGTGTTGAACGGGTGGTCCAGCGAGCCCATCGGGCTGGACTTGGTGACCTTGCCGGGCTCGGAGGTGGGCGAGTACTGGCCCTTGGTCAGCCCGTAGATCCGGTTGTTGAACATGAGGATGTTCAAGTTCACGTTGCGGCGCAGCGTGTGGATCAGGTGGTTGCCGCCGATGGACATGGCGTCGCCGTCACCGGTGACGACCCAGACCGACTGGTCGGGGCGTGCGGTGGCCAGACCGGTCGCGATGGCCGGGGCACGGCCGTGGATCGAGTGCATCCCGTACGTCTCGAGGTAGTACGGGAAACGGCTCGAGCAGCCGATGCCGGAGATGAAGGTGATGTTCTCGCGCTTGAGCCCGAGCTTGGGCAAGAGGGCGCGGATGGTGGCCAGGATGACGTAGTCGCCGCAGCCGGGGCACCAGCGCACCTCCTGGTCGGAGGTGTAGTCCTTGGGCTTCTGCGGAGCATCCGTCTTGGGCACGGACGCCAACGCGTCGAGCGGCAATGCGCTGCCGACGAGGCCGGATTCGGTGGTGGTCATGGGGTTCCTCTCCTCGCTCGCAGGTCAGCGGGTTCGGTTGGCGGTGGTCGTGCCGGTGGCGGTGTGCCCGATCCGCCGGTTTCGGGCCGCGGGCTCGCCGGTGGTGGTGATGACCCCGTCGAGCGCCAGGCGGTATTTGTCGTGCTCGGTGTGGGCGAGGCGGCCGGCGAACTCGGACTCGATGGCGGTCTGCAACTCCTCGGCCGAGAACGCCATACCGTGCACCTTGGTGATGGGCTGGATGTCGGCGGGGAAGCGGGCCTTGAGCAGCATGGCGAGCTGTCCCAGGTTCATCTCCGGGACGAGGATCCGACGGTACTGCTCGAGCACCTCACCGATGTTGTGCGGCAGCGGGTTGAGGTGACGCACGTGGGCGCGGGCCACGCGGTGGCCGTTCGCGCGGGCGCGGCGTACGGCCTCGCCGATGGGCCCGTAGGACGAACCCCAGCCCACCACCAGCACGTCGGCCTCACCGGATGGGTCGTCGACCTCGAGATCGGGCACGTCGATGAGCGCGATCTTCAGGGCCCTGGTCCGGGTCATGAGGTCGTGGTTGTCGGCGGTGTAGGAGATGTTGCCGGTGCCGTTGGCCTTCTCCAGTCCGCCGATGCGGTGCTCGAGTCCGGGCTCGCCCGGGATGGCCCAGTCGCGCGCCAGCGTCTCCGGGTCACGGGCGTAGGGGAGGTACTCGGAGGCGGGCTTGCCGTCGTCGCCCTCGCCCTCGGCCTCGGGGGCCGTGGCGAAGTTCTTGTCGATCGCAGGCAGGGCGGCGACGTCGGGCAGCAGCCACGGCTCGGAGCCGTTGGCGATCGCGCCGTCGGACAGCACGATGACCGGGGTCCGGTAGGTGACCGCGATCCGGGCGGCCTCGCGGGCGATCTCGAAGCAGTCCGCGGGGGACTGCGGGGCGATCACCGCGACGGGGGACTCGCCGTTGCGCCCGAACAGGGCCTGCAACAGGTCGGACTGCTCGGTCTTGGTCGGCAGGCCCGTCGAGGGGCCGCCACGCTGGACGTCGATGACCACCAGCGGCAGCTCGGTCATCACGGCCAGGCCGATGGCCTCGGACTTGAGGGCCAGACCGGGACCGGAGGTGGACGTGACACCGAGGGTTCCTCCGTAGGAGGCGCCCAGTGCCGCGGCGACGCCGGCGATCTCGTCCTCGGCCTGGAAGGTCGTGACGTCGAACTGCTTGAGCTTGCTCAGCTCGTGCAGGATGTCCGAGGCCGGGGTGATGGGGTAGGTGCCCAGGAAGACGGGCATGTCGGCGGACCGGCCCGCGGTGACCAGGCCGTAGGCCATCGCCGTGTTGCCGGTGACCTGACGGTAGCGGCCCTCGGGCAGCTTGGCGGGGGCGATCTCGTACTCCGAGGCGAAGGCCTCGGTGGTCTCGCCGTAGTTCCAGCCCGCGTGCAGGGCGAGGATGTTGGCCTCGAGAATGGTCGGCTTCTTGCCGAACTTGTCCTTGAGGAAGTTCTCGATCGAGTCGACCGTGCGCCCGTACATCCACGTGAGCAGCCCCAGGGCGAACATGTTCTTGCAGCGCTCGGCGTCCTTCTTGCCGAGGTCGACCGACTCGACGGCACCGATCGTCAGCGTGCTCATCGCGACCTCGTGCACCTGGAACGCCTCGAAGGCCGGCGACCCCAGGGGGTTGGACTCGTACCCGACCTTGGTGAGGTTGCGCTTGGTGAACTCGTCGGAGTTGACGATGAGGATGCCGCCCGAGGGCAGGTCCTCGATATTGGCCTTGAGCGCCGCCGGATTCATCGCCACCAGCACGTCGGGACGGTCACCGGCGGTGAGGATGTCGTAGTCCGCGATCTGGATCTGGAAGCTCGAGACCCCGTGGATCGTGCCCTGTGGGGCCCGGATCTCGGCGGGGTAGTTGGGCTGGGTCGCCAGGTCGTTGCCGAAGGCGGCGGCTTCGGAGGTGAACTGGTCACCGGCGAGCTGCATGCCGTCGCCCGAGTCACCCGCGATGCGGATGACCACCTTGTCCAGCTTGGTCTTGGACGAGTTGCCCACCGGTGCTGACCTCCAGAAAGTCGTGTTGAATCGAGGCTTGTCGCGGCTCCCGTTCAGCCCTCGACGGTACGCCGATTCCGGCGCCGCCCGCGGCCACGGCCGAATTTCCGGAACTGTAACAGGTTCCAGTCTCTTGCCGTGGTTGCTTCCATTCACCATAGACCGACCTGTCTACCGGGGCTAGTCGGAGGGGTGCGGGGGATACCGCCACGGGTTCCGCAGTGATGATGAGAGAATCATCATCGCGCTCCGGGTTACGCCCCGTCCGTCGCTGCACGCAGTCACGAGATCGACCCCCTGGTTCGGATGCCGCCCGGTTCTTTCCCCCGAAGATTCTGCTCCTGAAGAGAAGGACTCCACCTTGACCTCGCGCTTCCTCTCGGCCGGCGTTCTCGGCGCGGTGGCCGCCATCGCCACGGGCGTCGTCGCCTCAGCGGTGCCCCTCGCGTCCGCGGCCCCCGCCGCGCCTGTCGATCCTCCCGGGGCCCTCGCGGCCACCGTCCCTCCGGTCGACACCCTCGTCTGGGACCGGTGCCTGCCCGACTCGGCCCGGGATCTGGAGGTGGGACTGCCCCGCGCCGATGTCCTGTGCGCCATCGTCCCGGTCCCGGTGGACCACGCTGATCCCGACGGTCGCACGATCGACGTGTCGGTGCGCAGGATCACCGCGTCGGTGGAACGGACCGGGGCGCTCTTCGGCAACCCCGGCGGTCCGGGCGCCGACGCGCGTGACCTGTGGTACTCGGCACTCGACGCGGACGAGGACTCGGCCGTCGACGCGATCCGGAGGCACCACGACCTGGTGATCGTGCAGCCGCGCGGCCTGGAGGGGTCGGGGGCGTTGGAGTGTCTGCCGGAGGTGGGGGTCGACGACCACGCCCCCACGGTCCTGGCCAAGTGGTGCATGGACACCGATCCCGCCCTGGTGCGTTCGTTCACCACGGAGAACGTCGTCCGGGATCACGAGCTGGTGCGCGAGCGGATGGGGCTCGGCCGCATCAGCTTCTTCGGCTTCTCCTACGGCACCGCGCTGGGCATGGTCTACCAGACTTTGTTCCCGGACAGTATCGAGCGAATGGTCCTGGACTCCTCCGTCGGTCCGTCCGACACCTGGTGGTACGAATTCCACCAGCGGCAGGCGGAGAACCGCCACCAGGCCCGGGACTACGTACTGGCCTGGATTGCGGAGAACGACGCGACCTACGGCCTCGGAGACACGCCGCTCGCGGTCTACGGGCGCATCCGGGAGCTGGACCGGACCGAGGGCCGCGCCGCGTCGCGATTCCTCCCACCGCCGGCTCAACCCGGCGACCGCGTGGCGGGGTCGCTGCCGGCCGGGCCGCTGACCTCCGGCTCCGTGGACGCGATCGCCACCGGGTCGGCGCGAGTGGACAACGCGGCACTGGCCTCGAGCGGGGCGTTCGATCGGGACGTCGAGGGGGCGCAGGGATACTTCGCCGTACTCGACATGTTCAGCCGTCAGCCGGGTGAGTGGTCCGAGATCGCCTGGGTGATCTCAGCGAAGATCCACGGAACCCTGCCGGATCCGCCGTCACCCGAGGAACTCGAGGCGATGTTGGAGACCCGGTCGGAGACCCCGGTCGTGACCTCCGACATGCAGACCTACCTGACGATCCTCAACTGCAACGAGACCGCCCCGCCGAGGCGGAACCTGCTGGCGGGGACCCAGCTGGGCAGCAGCGAGTCCGTCGGCAGCACCGGGGAGGACGAATGGGCGCTGCGAGAGCAGTCGCGGTACTGCCTCTATCCCCCGTCCGCCGAGGCCCCGCGGATCGAGTCCAACCGGATGGTCGCGCAGCCGCTGATCATCCAGTCCGACCACGACCCCAACACCCCGGGGATGTTCGGTCCGGCCACCGCCGACGCGACGGGAGGCACACTCGTCCGGATCCGGGGCACCGTGCACTGCCATTTCGACACCGGCAACGAGGCGGTCGACGAGATCGTCCTGCGGTATCTCGAGACCGGTCAGGCGGAACCCGGGCAGTATCTGGACACCCCGCGCCCCGCGCCGGGAAGCCCACCGTGGGTGCCGGAGGGGTGACTCGACGGTTCTCGTGGAGGGCATCCCGCCTGGTATGAATTCCTATAGAAGGGCCCCGGCACGCGTACCGTAGCCGGGACCGGTGGTCGGTGAAGGGCGTCGACGACGGAATCAGCGCAGGTTGGGAGCACTCCAGTGGCGAGCAAGAAGGCAGCATCGGGCGGCAAGCGGAGCCTGGTGATCGTCGAGTCCGCCACCAAGGCACGTAAGATCCAGCCCTATCTGGGGTCCGACTACGTGGTCGAGGCGTCGGTCGGACACATCCGCGACCTGCCCAAGGGCGCGGCCGACATCCCGGCCAAGTACAAGAAGGAGCCGTGGGCGCGGCTCGGGGTGAACCCGGACGACGACTTCGAACCCATCTACGTCGTCAGCGCCGACAAGAAGAAGAAGGTCGCCGAGCTCAAGAAGGAACTCGCCGGCGTGGACCAGCTCCTGCTGGCGACAGACCCCGACCGTGAGGGCGAGGCGATCGCCTGGCACCTGCTCGAGGTCCTCAAACCCAAGGTGCCGGTCAAGCGGATGGTGTTCCACGAGATCACCAAGCCCGCCATCCTCGCTGCCGCCGAGAACACGCGCGAGCTCGACACCGACCTCGTCGACGCCCAGGAGACCCGGCGGATCCTCGACCGTCTCTACGGCTACGAGGTCTCCCCGGTGCTGTGGAAGAAGGTCATGCCGCGACTGTCCGCCGGCCGCGTGCAGTCGGTGGCCACCCGCGTGATCGTCGAGCGTGAGCGCGAGCGCATGGCGTTCGTCGCCGCGGACTACTGGGACATCACCGCGACCCTGGCCACGAAGGGATCCGCCGGCGGGGACGCCGGTGAACCCCGCAGCTTCACCGCCCGCCTCTCCGCCGTCGACGGCGCCCGGGTCGCGCAGGGCCGCGACTTCGGCCAGGACGGGCGTCTGAAGTCCACCGGCGCGGCCAAGGACTCCGTCGTCCTCGCCGAACCGGCGGCCCGGGCGCTGGCCGACGCGCTGACCGGTGCCGACTTCGTCGTCGACTCCGTCGAGTCCAAGCCGTACACACGGCGCCCCTACGCGCCGTTCATGACCTCCACCCTCCAGCAGGAGGCCGGCCGCAAGCTGCGGTACACGTCCGAGCGCACGATGCGGATCGCGCAGCGACTGTACGAGAACGGCTACATCACCTACATGCGTACCGACTCCACGACCCTGTCCGAGGGCGGCATCGCAGCCGCCCGCGCGCAGGCCACGGAGCTGTACGGCAGCGACTACGTCTCACCCACGCCGAGGCAGTACACCCGGAAGGTCAAGAACTCGCAGGAGGCCCACGAGGCCATCCGGCCCGCCGGCGAGACCTTCGCCACCCCCGGGCAGCTCCACAGTGCCCTCGACGCCGAGGAGTACCGGCTCTACGAGCTCATCTGGCAGCGCACGGTCGCCTCGCAGATGGCCGACGCGCGCGGCACGACCGTCAGCATCCGCATCAGCGGTGACGCCGGTGACAACGCCTCCGGCTACGAGCGCGCCACCTTCGCCGCCTCGGGCCGCACCATCACGTTCCCCGGCTTCCTCAAGGCCTACGTCGAGGCGACCGATGACCCGGCCGAGGGCTCGGAGAAGCAGATGGCGGACGACGCCGAGCGGCGCCTGCCCCGCCTCGACGAGGGACAGCAGCTCACCGGCACCGACCTGGTCCCCGACGGGCACACCACCAGCCCACCCGCCCGCTACACCGAGGCGAGCCTGGTCAAGGCGATGGAGGAGATGGGCATCGGCCGCCCGTCGACCTATGCCAGCATCATCCGCACCATCCAGGACCGGGGATACGTCTACGTCCGCGGCAACGCGCTTGTCCCCAGCTGGGTCGCCTTCGCCGTGGTCGGACTGCTCGAGCAGAACTTCGGCCGGCTCGTCGACTACGACTTCACCTCGCTGATGGAGGACGAACTCGACGCGATCGCCGAGGGCCGCGAGAACCGGGACGACTGGCTGCGGCGCTTCTACTTCGGTGCCGCCGAGGGCTCCGGCGACGAGGACACGGCCAACTACGCCGTGGGGCTGAAGAACCTCGTCGACGTCAACCTCGAGGCGATCGACGCCCGCAGCATCAACTCGATCCGGGTGTTCGACGACTCCGAGGGCCGCCCGGTGCACGTCCGGGTCGGTCGCTACGGTCCGTATCTCGAGCGCATGGTCGCCGGCGAGGACGGCGCCGAGGAGTCCCAGCGGGCCAACCTGCCCGAGGGGATGAGCCCGGACGAGCTCACACTCGAGGTGGCCGAGAAGCTCTTCTCGACCCCTCAGGACGGCCGCCCGCTGGGCGTGGACCCCGAGACCGGACACGAGATCGTCGTCAAGGACGGGCGCTACGGCCCCTACGTCACCGAGAAGCTCCCCGAGGCCACCGACGCCGAGAAGGCGGTCTGGGCCAAGAAGGTGCTCGCCGACGCGGATGCGGAGAAGAAGCGGATCGACGCCGAGCGCGACGCCGCGATCGCCGCCGCCAAGGACGACGACGCGAGGGCCGAGGCCAAGAAGGCCGCGACCAAGGCCAAGGCCGCCGTGACCCGCCGGGCGAAGAAGGAGGCCGACAGCCCCACCGGGCCGAAGCCCCGGACCGGGTCGTTGATGCAGTCCATGGAGCCCGCGACGGTGACGCTGGAGGACGCGCTCAAGCTCCTGTCGCTGCCGCGCGTGGTGGGCGTCGACCCCACCAGCGGCGAGGAGATCACCGCCCAGCTCGGTCGCTACGGGCCGTACCTCAAGAAGGGCACAGACTCCCGGACCCTGGAGTCCGAGGACGCGGTGTTCACGGTGACGCTCGAGGACGCGGTGAAGATCTACTCCGAGCCCAAGCGTCGGGGCCGGCAGGCCGCCGCCCCCAAGGCGCTGCGTGAGATGGGGGTCGACGAGGTCTCCGGCAAGCAGATGTTGGTCAAGGACGGTCGCTTCGGCCCGTACGTGACCGACGGGGAGTCCAACGCCTCCCTGCGCAAGGGCGACACCGTGGAGAGCCTCACCGACGCCCGCGCCTCCGAGTTGCTCTCGGAGCGGCGCGCCAAGTCGCCGCCGAAGAAGGCGCCCGCGAAGAAGGCTCCGGCCCGCAAGTC
>NZ_JAALDT010000350.1:0-9746 GCF_014144995.1 Dietzia sp. DQ11-71
GATCACAATTCAGTTACACCACTTCTAGGGGCTTGACCTCTGGTCAACCCCGGGGCCCTACGGCTGCTCTCCGTACTGCTTCCGGAGGACTTCCCCGCGGATCCGAACTGGGCGATGTCGCGATCGCACTTCGCGTTCTGGGAGCTGTTCCCGACCATCGACCACCTGCAGCCGGTGTCCCGTGGGGGAGAGGACACCGAGGCGAACTGGGTGACGACATCTATGCTGCGCAACTCCGCCAAAGCGCACTGGACGCTCACCGAACTGGGATGGGGACTCCATCCCCCGGGCGATCACGCCCAGTGGGACGGGTTGACCGACTGGTTCGTGCGGTACCTCCGGGCGAATCCCGCTCCTATCGCGGTGCCGTACATCGGTCGGTGGTTCCGGGCGTCTGCTGAGATTCAGGCGAAGTTCGCCTGAATCACTCCATCACCGTCACTCCATCACCGCCGCGAGGTAGGCGCGGACCAGGCGGCCGCCCACGCCGGCGGGCAGCCGCTCGATCGCCGCGAGGAGCGGCGCCATCCCCGCATCGCCACCACGGCCTGCCTTACCCCCGCCCTCGCCGGCGGAGAGAACGCCGCCCACGAGCGCGTGGACTTCGTCTTCCGGCAGGGCGAGCAGGTCGGTGGGGGAGAGGGCCCCTGTCTCGAGCGCGTCGAGCACGTCGGCAAACCCCGTCGGAGGCGCCGGATCAGGCTGCCCGCGGACCTCGTCGGCGGCCTCAAACGCAACGCGGAGGATCTCCTCGACGAGCCGTTCGGTCACCGGGGTGATGGTGAGGTGGGACGACGACGACAAGGTCCCTCGCTTCTGGCGGTAGGCGGGCTGCGCCTGGACGGCGATGCCCCTCCGGGCGCAGGCATCCGCCCAGAGGTGCGGGTGAACGCGCCGGCCGTCTCCGGCGGACTCGTCGGCGACGACCGCCAGCAGTGGGCCGGGATCGCGGTCGAGGACTCGTAGCCCCTCGATGCCGGACAACCCGTCGACCAACCGATCGGTCGCCCGGGCGGTCCGGGCGACCAGTTCACGCTGCCCGCCGTCGCCGAGTACCTCGAGCACCGTCCACGCCGCCGCGGCGGGTTCGAGCGGTTTGGATCCGGCGAGCGTCGGGTTGACCACCGGGTAGCCGGGCCAGTCGACGGTGGCGAACCATGCCGCCCGGTGGCGTTCGCGGCCCCGGCTGAGCAGCACCGACGTGCCCTTGGGTGCGAAACCGTACTTGTGTACGTCCGCCGAGATGCTGGTGACCCGCGCGACACGGAGGTCCCAGAGCGGCATCGGGTTCGGCTCGGTGGCATCCGGACCGGCGTCGTCCGGACCGGCGGGGTCCGGACCGGGCCAGAAAGGCAGCACCAGGCCGCCGAGGCAGGCGTCGACGTGCAGCCCGATGCGCGGATCGTGGTCGGCCTCGAGTCCGGCGGCCACCTCGGCCACGGGGTCGATCACGCCGTTCGGGTACGCGGGCGCCGAACACACCACCAGCACCGTGTCCCCATCGACCGCCGCGAGGAGCTCGGCGGCGATCACCCGCCCCGTCCCGGGATCGACCTCGACGCCGACGAACCTCAGGCCCAGCAGGTGCGCGGCCTTGCGGAACGCCGCGTGCACCGTCACCGGCGCGACGATCGTTCCACCGTCGCCCGGCTGTCGACCGGAGACCTCGCGCGCGGCGAGGCAGGCGAGCATGCAGCTCTCGGTGCCACCGGACGTGACGTTCCCGTAGATGTCGCCACCGAGCCCGTCGCCGCCCTCGCCACCCGCGCCCGCGGACCGTCCACGGAGAATGTCGCGCACACGGTCGACTATGCCGCCGTGGATCCGGGCGACCGAGGAGTACACCGTGGGGTCGAGGCCGTTGACGCCATGGGCGAGACGAGCCGCGCGGGTCGCCAGTTCGTCGAGTTCGGCGAGCCCGGAATCGTAGACGTACGACAGGACCCGGCCCCCGGTGGTCGGCGGGTCCTGCGCCCGCATCGCGGCGAGGCGGGCCAGCGCGTGTTCCCCGCGATCGGTGATCTCCAGGGCGAGGGGATCGGGGGTCATGTTCGCTCCGTCCATCGGGGATAGGACCGGCCGAGAGTCCGGATCAGCAGCAGGCTCGCGCCGGCGAGGAGCGCGGGAACCAGGGAGAACGCGAGGACGATGGCCCAGTGCGCCGTCCCGGGCTGATCGGACACCCCGCCGGAGCGGAAACCACCGAATGCCAACAGGGCGAGCACGACGACCGGGCCCAGGGCCATCGCGCCGGTCTCCGACGCCGTCCACAGGCCGCTCATCGCGCCACTTCGTCGTCGTCCCCCCAACGAGCGATCCAGGTCGGTGCAGTCGGGCAGCATCGACATCGGTAGAGCCTGCATGCCCGCGTACGCGACACCAGCCAGCGCCACCGGGAGATGCACCCACGCGCCGGGGGAGAAGCCGGCCGGGATGAGCAGCAGGGTCGCCACCGTGAACAGCGCCGTGGCCGCGGCCAGCGCCGGCACCTTCCCGCGGGCGTGCGCGAGACGGGTCCACAGCGGCATCACGAGTAGCGCAGGGCCCACCAGTGCGAGGAAGAGCCCGGTCAGAGCGGTCTCGTCACCCAGCACGTAGGTCGCCACGTACTGGCCGCCCGCGAGCATCACGGCCGTCGCCACGGCCTGCAGACAGAACACCGCGACGAGCAACCGGAACGGCCGCGTGACCCGCAGCGCGTCGAGTCCGTCGCGATACTCGTGCGCGAGCCCACCGGCCGGCGCGTCGGCCCGCATGATCGTGCGGCGGCCCGCCACGAACGTCGACCACAGCATGCCCATGAGCATCAGCGCGGCGACCCCGACGGCCATCACCACGTATCCGGTGGGCCCGCCGCCGGCCGCGTCACGCAGTGCCGGGCCACCGCCCCCCGTGAGCAGAATCGCCGCGGCGAGAACGGCCACCCGCCACGCCAGCAGCGTCACGCGGGCGGCGGCGTCATCGGTGAGTTCGGCCGGCAGTGCCAGATACGGCACCTGGAAGCACGAGTACGCGATGGACGCCAGGAGGAAGAAGCCCATCACCCACACCCCGGCCGCGCCAGTGCTCCAGCCGGTCGGTGCCGAGAAGGTCGCGACGAACAGCAACGGCAGGGCCAGCGCCCCGAACAACATCAGGCCCGTGCGATAGCCGCTGCGGTGCGACGCCCTGTCCGAGATCGCGCCGATGAGTGGGTAGGCCAGGACGTCGATGACCTTGGGCACCAGCACGAGCACCGTCGCGACGGCGGCCGCCACCCCGATCGAGTCGGTGAGGTAGTACGCCAGCACCAACCCGGGCAGGGTGCCGAACGCACCCGTGCCCAGGCTGCCCGCCGCGTACGAGGCGAGGACCGGAGCCGTGGTGGACCGGTCGGTCACTGTCCGGCCCGGCGCGCCGCGGGGAGCCCCGCCCGCGCCGGGCTCCCCGCCCGTGTCCGCGGTGGTGGTCATGGACCGACTCTAGGGCGCTTGCGGCCCGTCGCGGCGTCGAAAAGAGCGTTCCGCACACCTACCTCTCGGCAAACGTGTGCGGAACTGTCTTCTCGATGGGGTCTGGCGGTGGGGTCTGGCGGTGGGGTCTGGCGGTGGGGTCAGCCGCGCCAGTCGAAGGTGTCCGGGTCCGGGCCCGAACGGGTGCCGTTGTGCAGCGCGGTGATGGAAGCCATCTGCTCGTCCGACAGCTCGAAGTCGAACACCTCGAGGTTCTCGCGCATGCGGGCCGGGCTCGAGGACTTGGGGAAGACGACGTCGCCCCGCTGCAGCACCCACCGGAGCACGACCTGGGACACCGTGCGCCCGACCTGCTCGGCGAGCGCCTGCAACTGGGGGTCACCGAAGACCGCGCCCTGGGCCAGCGGGCTCCATGCCTCCACAGCGATGCCCCGTTCGACGCACGCCGCGCGCAGGTCGTCGTTGACGAAGTACGGGTTGGACTCGATCTGGTCGACCGTCGGGGTGCTCAGGCCGGCCTCCGCCAGTCGCGCGAGGTTCGCCGCGGTGAAGTTGGAGACGCCGATCGAGTCGACGGCCAGGTCGGAGCGGATCTCCTCCATCGTCTCCCACACGGTGGCGACGTCGTTGTGCATCGCCAGTGGCCAATGCACGAGGTAGAGGTCGATGCGCCCGCCCAGGGCCTCGAGCGAGCGCTCGGTGGCCTCACGGGCGGCGGTGCGCTCGTGGAAGGTGTTGTTGAGTTTGGTGGTGATCCAGAACTCGTCGCGCGGGATGCCGGACGCCGCGACGGCCCGGCCCACCCCCTCCTCGTTGCCGTACATCTGGGCGGTGTCGAGGTGGCGGTAACCGGCCTCGATCGCGTCGGTGACGACCTTCTCGGTATCGGCGGGCGGGACCTGGAAGGTGCCGAATCCGACCTGGGGGATCGAGCGGCCGTCGTTCAGGGTGAGCTGGGGGATCTGCGCGTCAGGTGTGGACATGCGACCAACGTACGCGCCGTTCCCGTGGCCCCGCCGAGAAGAGGATCTCGTGCACGCTCACTCGACCGATACGCGCGTTTTCCTCTTCTCGGCGGGAACCTGCGGAGGCGGCGGAGGCGGCGGAGGCGGCAGGCCCGGCGGGAGACCGGCTCCGGGTCACCCCTGCCCGGTCCGCAGGGACGCCTCGACGAGGTCGAGCATCTCGCTGACGTGCTCGGTGCCGCGACCGGTCGCCAAGTGCGTGATGAGGCCATCCAGCACGATGTCGAGGTACACACGCAGCACGTCCGCGGGGATGTCGGTGCGCATCCTTCCGGACGCCTTCTGTTCGCGGAGGCGGGCCACGACCGCCGCGTCGACCTCCGCCTGTCGGTCCGTCCACCGTTCCCGGAAGTCCGGGTCGGTGCGGATCCGCCGGGCGATCTCCAGACGCGTCCCGAGCCAGGAGAACTCCTGGGGGTCGGCGAGGATCTCCCGCATCACCTGGACCAGACCCTGCGCGGCCACGGTGGCGGCCATCGCTGCCGCGTCGTCGTGCGCGAGTGCGAGGAAGAGCGCGTCCTTGTCGTCGAAGTGGTGGAAGATGGCACCCCGGCTCAGTCCGGTGGCCTCTTCCAGACGACGCACCGTGGCGCCCTCGAACCCGTACTCGGCGAAGCACTCACGTGCGCCTGACAGGATCTGGTGTCGCCGGGCGTCCATGTGGTCCTGACTGACCCTGGGCATCTCGCTACCTTCCTTCGGAAACACCGCGGCGGTGCGCAGTCACCTTGCCTGAGCAGGGGAAACCGCGCACCGCCGTTGATGTGGGAGGCCGATCAGCCCTTGATCATGTTCCGCAGGACGTACTGCAGGATGCCGCCGTTGCGGTAGTAGTCCGCCTCGCCGGGGGTGTCGATGCGCACCTTGGCGTCGAACTCGACGACCTGGCCGTCCTCCTTGGTGGCGGTGACCTTGACCGTCTTGGGCGTGGTGCCGTTGTTCAGCTCCTCGATGCCGGAGATGTCGAAGGTCTCCGTGCCGTCGAGCCCGAGGGTCTCGTGGGACTCGCCCTCGGGGAACTGCAGCGGGATGACGCCCATGCCGATGAGGTTGGAGCGGTGGATGCGCTCGAACGACTCGGTGATCACGGCGCGGACGCCGAGCAGGCGCGTGCCCTTGGCGGCCCAGTCACGCGAGGAGCCGGTGCCGTACTCCTTGCCGCCGAGCACGACGAGCGGGGTGTTCTGCTCGGCGTAGTTCTGCGCGGCGTCGTAGATGAACGCCTGCGGCGCGCCCTCCTGGGTGAAGTCGCGGGTGTAACCGCCCGTCACGCCGTCCAGCAGCTGGTTCTGCAGCCGGATGTTGGCGAACGTGCCACGGATCATGACCTCGTGGTTGCCGCGGCGGGAGCCGAAGGAGTTGTAGTCCTTGCGCTCCACGCCGTTGGCGTCGAGGTACTGCGCCGCCGGGGTACCCGGCTTGATGGTCGACGCCGGCGAGATGTGGTCGGTGGTGACCGAGTCGCCGAGCTTGGCCAGGACGCGGGCGCCCTTGATGTCGGTGACCGGCTCCGGCTCCATCTCCATGCCCTCGAAGTACGGGGCCTTGCGAACGTAGGTCGACTTCTGGTCCCACTCGAAGGTCTTGCCGTCCGGGGTGCTGAGACCGCGCCAGCGCTCGTCACCGGCGAACACGTCGGCGTACTTGGACTTGTACTCGTTGGACGAGATGGAGGCCTTGATGGTCTCCTCGATCTCCTCGGAGGTGGGCCAGATGTCCTTGAGGAAGACGTCGTTGCCCTCCTTGTCCTTGCCCAGCGAGTCATTCTCGAAGTCGAAGTCCATCGAGCCTGCGATCGCGTAGGCGATGACCAGCGGCGGGGACGCCAGGTAGTTCATCTTGACGTCCTGGTTGATCCGGCCCTCGAAGTTGCGGTTACCGGACAGGACAGCGGTCGCGGTGAGGTCGTTCTCCTGGATCGCGGCGGAGATCTCCTCCGGCAGCGGGCCGGAGTTGCCGATGCAGGTGGTGCAGCCGTAGCCGACGAGGTGGAAGCCGAGGGCCTCCAGGTCGGGCCAGAGACCGGCACGCTCGTAGTACTCGGTGACGACCTGCGAGCCCGGGGCCATGGAGGTCTTGACCCACGGCTTGGCCGTGAGGCCCTTCTCGTGCGCCTTGCGGGCGACGAGCCCGGCGCCGATCATCACCGACGGGTTGGAGGTGTTGGTGCACGAGGTGATCGACGCGATGGACACGATGCCGTGGTCCAGCACCATCTCCGTGTCGCCGACCTTGACCTCGACCGGCTTCGACGGGCGGCCCTCGGAACGCGTGGACGCGTCGGCGCGGACCGCACCTTCCTCGGCATGGGCGAGGGTCACCTTGCCGGCGTTGTCCGACGGGGCACCGCCCTCGGACTGCATCCGGCCCTTCTCGGTGTCACCGAGCGGCTTGGCCTCGCCGTCCACGTAGTTGTGGATGTCCTTGCGGAACGCGCTCTTGGAATCGGAGAGCTCGATGCGGTCCTGGGGACGCTTCGGGCCGGCGATCGACGGGACGACGTCCCCGAGGTCCAGCTCCAGGTACTCGGAGAAGACGGGCTCCTCGGAGTCCGGGTGGAGCCACATGCCCTGCTCCTTGGCGTAGGCCTCGACGAGGGCGAGCTGCTCCTCATCGCGGCCGGTCAGGCGCAGGTAATCGATGGTCTCGCCGTCGATCGGGAACATGGCGCAGGTGGAGCCGAACTCCGGGCTCATGTTGCCGATAGTGGCGCGGTTGGCCAGCGGCACGGCCGCGACACCGGCGCCGTAGAACTCGACGAACTTGCCGACGACGCCGTGCTTGCGCAGCATCTCGGTGATCGTCAGCACCACGTCGGTGGCGGTGACGCCCGGCTTGATCGCACCGGTGAGCTTGAAGCCCACGACGCGGGGGATGAGCATGGAGATCGGCTGACCGAGCATCGCGGCCTCGGCCTCGATGCCGCCGACGCCCCAGCCGAGGACGCCGAGACCGTTCTCCATGGTGGTGTGCGAGTCGGTACCGACACAGGTGTCGGGGTAGGCTTGGCCGTTGCGGACCATCACCGTGCGCGCCAGGTACTCGATGTTGACCTGGTGGACGATGCCGGTGCCCGGGGGGACGACCTTGAAGTCGTCGAACGCGCCCTGACCCCAGCGCAGGAACTGGTACCGCTCCTCGTTGCGCTCGTACTCGATCTCCACGTTCTTCTCGAACGAGCTGGCCTGACCGAAGGACTCGATGATCACCGAGTGGTCGATGACCATCTCGGCGGGGGCGAGGGGGTTGACCTTGTCCGGGTCTCCACCGAGCTTCTCGACGGCCTCACGCATGGTGGCGAGGTCGACGATGCAGGGCACGCCTGTGAAGTCCTGCATGATCACGCGGGCCGGCGTGAACTGGATCTCGGTGTCGGGCTCGGCACTGGGGTCCCAGCTCGCCAGGGCCTCGATGTGCTCCTTGGTGACGTTCTTGCCGTCCTCGGTGCGCAGGAGGTTCTCGGTGAGGACCTTGAGCGAGTAAGGGAGCTTCTCGGCCCCCGGAACCGCCGACAGGCGGTAGATGTCGTAGGTCTCGTCGCCGACCTCAAGGGTCCCCTTGGCGCCGAAACTATCAATGCTTGCTGTCACGTCAGCTCCACTCGTGGTGCGAATGTCGGTTCGTCATCCCTCCCGGTGTCACCGCGTCTGTCTCGGGCGGCGGCGCCGGGGCGGACACAGCATCCATTGTGGACCCTGTGATCCGTCTTCGGCCGCCAATTTACCAGTACGCCCGTCCTGTATAGCCCCCGGCACGCCCGAACGTGGGCACGCGACTGCGGTTATCGCCGACGAGCGGCGCGTGGGTTCGTGGGCGACGACGGAGAGATGGCACCATGTCGCACGTGGACACTCCCTCCGATCCCGTGACGGTGCTCGCGTATGCGGCCGAGCCGATCATGTCGTTACGGGAGGACGAGGTCCCGCCCTGGCTGGACTACCAGGCAGTGGTCGCCGACCTCGCCGACGACGGGGTCTCCGCACCTGCACCGTTCGTCGAGGGCCTCCGGACCGTGGTGGACGAGGCCGGTGATCGAGGTCTGGACCTGAAAGTGGTCTACACCGAGGCGCCGGCGACCGTCTACACGGACGCCCGTGACCTCGCGGCGTTCCTGGGCGAGGAGTACGACGGCACGATCCTCGTGCGCACCCCGGTGTTCATCGGCAGCTTCAGCGACTCGATCCCGCGCCACCAACTCGAGGCCGGACAGGACGACGCCTGGGAGGAGTTCGACCCGGTGGCCTCCGCCGCGGTCTTCGCTCACAAGGTCACCGCCCCCGCTCCGCCATGGGGCGCCCTGACCGCGGCCGCGATCGTGGTCACCGTGCTCGCGCTCGTCGCCTTCGCGATCGTCCTGCGACGTCGCTCACGCTGAGAAGACGCCGAAACGTCGCTTTTCCGACAACGGTGTCCAATTCGCGACACGCCGCCCGTCCTGCTGTTATGCAAGTTACAGCAGTGTATTTTGCCGACCGATGTTTCACATGTGTTCCCTGTGACCTACGGTGCTAAAGGAACACTAGGTTCTACCGAGTCGTGTTGAGGCTCCAGTGGCGCAGGGGAAGGCATCACCGGCCGCCGACACCGCCTCGGTCTCGCGTCCCGCCGTGCGGGTCGCGCGGTCAGCCGCACCCCGGTGCGGTCAGCGGAAGGTGAAACGTGGAGCCTGACCATTCGTCGAACCGTGCCCGAGGGGCGCGCACACGCAGGTATCCCGGAAGGGCACCCGGGCGGGCGGCACTGGCCGCGGTGCTGGTCCTGGGAACAGCCGCCGGTGCGGTGCAGGCGCCGGTGGCCGGAGCCCAGCAGGTCACCGCGGTCGCGCCCGGCGACATCTCCGGCCTTATCCGTGCCGTCGCCGATGCCAGCGCCCGACTGGACCAGACCCGCGAGGAGATCGCGGTCAGCCGGGAGAGCGTCAACAAGAGCCTGGTCGACCTCCAGATGGCCCGGATCGAACTCGACCGGGCCATCGCCGAGGCAGACCGTACCTCCGCCGAACGCGAGCAGGCGGAGTCCGGCGTCGAGTCCGCGCGCGGCACCCTCGACGATTATTCACGGCTGTTGCACCGGCAGGGAACCGCACCGGGCGCGGCGTCGGCGATCCTCGATCCCGGCGGGCCGGCGGATGCCGGGCTGCGCCAGGAGTATCTCCAGCGAGCCGCGGCCGACCAGCGCACCGTGGTGGGGGAGATGGTGGCGGCCGCCGATGAGGCCGCCCGGCGCGAGTCCGAGGCAGTGGCCGCCCGCGACTCCGCCGAGCAGCGTT
>NZ_JAALDT010000351.1:0-2832 GCF_014144995.1 Dietzia sp. DQ11-71
GCCCGGCACCTCGGCCACGGTGGCCGCGAGCAGCCCGGCCGTGAGGGACTCGGCCGTGGCCAGGGTCCATCCGCGGTCCCGCAGTGCGGTGACGGCGGCGGCCGCCGGCGGGGACACGGCGACGGAGGGATCCACGGGGGTCAGTCCGCGGTGCGTGCGGCCCGACGGGCCTTGACCAGGTAGTCGACGCCGGTGTACACGGTGAGCACCACGGCCGCACCGACGACGATCCACTCCACCGGCCACACCCAGTGCGGCAGCGGCAGGATGAGCATTCCCATGCCGACCGTCTGTGTGACGGTCTTGAGCTTGCCGCCCCTGCTCGCGGCCACGACGTAGTCCACCCCGAACAGGCGCCACAGCGTGATGCCCACCTCGCGGACCAGGATCACCACGGTCACCCACCAGAACAGCTCGTCCACCAGTGAGAGCGAGATGAGCGCGGCGGCGATGAGCGCCTTGTCGGCGATCGGGTCCGCGATCTTGCCGAAGTCGGTGACCAGCCCGAGCTTGCGGGCCAGGTGACCGTCGACGTAGTCGGTGAACATCGCCACGGCGAAGACGACGAACGCCCCCACCCGCCACCAGGGATCCTGGGCGTCGGCGACGAAGAACAGGACCACGAAGACGGGGACCAGGAGGATCCTCACCACCGTGAGCACGTTGGCGATGTTGAGGACGGGGACCTCGTCGGTCCGGCGCCCGTTCTCGCGCGTGGAAGCAGTCACCCCCTCACCTTAGCGAGGACGGCGGGAATACCCTTGGTCGCGACGCACCCCCGACCCCGATCCCGATCCCAGGAGATCCACGATGCCGCTCTTCGTCGTCACCTACCGCTACTCCGACGCCCAGACCGACGAGCGGGAGGCCAACAAGCCCGCCCACCGCGAGTGGCTGTCCGCCCGCGTCGACGACGGGTCCGTCCGGTCCGTGGGACCGTTCGTCGACGGATCCGGGGCGTTGCTGGTGGTGGAGGCCGACGACGACGAGGCCGCACGATCGCTCGTGGGGGACGACCCCCACTGCCTGCGCGGAATGGTCTCGGAGATCACGGTCAGGGAGTGGACGCCGGTCTTCGGCGCCCTCGCCTGACGCACACCCCGCCCGGCCGCTACCCCACCGGGGTCTCGGCCGGGTCGCGGAGGTCGGCCGGCTCGTCGTCCGGATCCTCCTCCGGCGGGGCCCCGCCCTTGATCATCCAGAGCACCGAGGCGAGTTCCTCGGGCTTGACCAGCACGTCGCGTGCCTTGGACCCCTCGGAGGGTCCGACGATGTCGCGCGACTCCATCAGGTCCATGAGGCGGCCGGCCTTGGCGAAGCCGACCCGGAGCTTGCGCTGCAGCATCGAGGTGGAGCCGAACTGGCTGGACACCACGAGCTCCACGGCGGCGAGCAGGTCGTCGAGGTCGTCGCCGATGTCGGCGTCGATGTCCTTCTTGCCGTCCTCCTTGGCGGCGGTGATGGACTCATCGTACTCGGGCTCGGCCTGGTTCTTGGCGTAGTCGACGACCTCGTGGATCTCCTCGTCGGTGATGAACGCACCCTGCATACGGATGGGACGCGAGGCACCCATCGGGATGAAGAGGCCGTCGCCCATACCGATGAGCTTCTCCGCCCCGGCCTGGTCGAGGATGACCCGGGAGTCGGTGAGCGAGGACGTGGCGAACGCCAGACGGGACGGCACGTTGGTCTTGATGAGGCCGGTGACCACGTCGACGGACGGCCGCTGCGTGGCCAGGACGAGGTGGATGCCGGCGGCGCGGGCCTTCTGGGTGATGCGGACGATCGCGTCCTCGATGTCGCGGGGCGCGGTCATCATGAGGTCGGCCAGCTCGTCGACCACCGCCACGATGTACGGGTAGGGCCGGTAGACGCGCTCGCTGCCGGGCGGCGTCGTGATGGCTCCCGACTTCACGCGCTCGTTGAAGTCGGTGATGTGGCGAACGCGGGTGGACTTCATGTCCTGGTAGCGCTGCTCCATCTCCTCGACGAGCCACGCGAGCGCCGCGGCCGCCTTCTTGGGTTGGGTGATGATCGGCGTGATGAGGTGCGGGATGCCCTCGTACGGCGTGAGCTCCACCATCTTGGGGTCGACGAGGATGAGGCGGACCTCGTCCGGGGTGGCCCGCGTGAGCAGGGACACGAGCATCGAGTTGACGAAGCTCGACTTGCCCGAACCGGTGGAGCCGGCCACCAGGAGGTGCGGCATCTTGGCCAGGTCGGCGGTGACGAAGTCACCCTCGATGTCCTTGCCCAGTCCGATGAGCATCGGATTGTGCTTGCTGGCGGTCTTGGGGTCGGTCAGCACGTCCGCCAGCCGCACCAGTTCGCGGTCGAGGTTGGGCACCTCGATGCCGACCGCGGACTTGCCGGGGATCGGCGCCAGCAGCCGCACGTTGTCCGTGGCGACCGCGTAGGCGATGTTGCGGTGCAGGGCGGTGATCTTCTCGACCTTCACGCCGGGGCCCAGTTCGACCTCATAGCGCGTGACGGTCGGGCCGCGGGTGAATCCGGTGACGGCCGCGTCGATCTTGAACTGCTCCAGGACGCCCTGGATGGCCTCGATCATCTGGTCGTTGGACTCGCTGCGCGCCTTGGGCGGGTCACCGGCCGTGAGCAGGCTGACGGGCGGCAGGGCGTAGTCCACGCCGTTCAGCAGCTGGGTCTGGGAGTCGAGCCGCTCCGCGTCGCTCTCGGAGGCGGTGTGGGTGGACGGGACGTTGGTCTGCGGGACCGCGGAGGTGTCCACCGACGGTGTCGAGGCGGCACGTCCGGGCGCGGTGGCCGGCGAGGACGGGGTGGCCGAGGCCGGCGGGCCGGCGGGGGCCTCGT
>NZ_JAALDT010000352.1:0-3734 GCF_014144995.1 Dietzia sp. DQ11-71
GCCACGGCGGTGCCGGCGAGGACGACCAGAGCGAGGAGCGCGGTGTCGGGGCGGCCGGTCCCGAGGGTCCGCGCGGCGACCAGACCGATGAGGACGACGACGACGAGGCCCGTCCCGTACACGAGGACCCACGCCAACGCCGACAGCGCCGCCCGACCTCGGACCGGTGTGGTCCAGAGGCCGGGCGGCGCCGGCGGCGGCGGGGTCACCTGAGGTGCTCGGCCACCCGGAACGGCGCGTCGGTGGCCGCCTCGATCTGCTCGAGGGTCACCCCGTCGACGAGCTCGATCAGGGTCAGGCCGTCGGCGTCGCGGTCGAACACGCCCAGTTCGGTGATGATCCGGTTGACGCAGCCCAACCCGGTCAGCGGCAGAGAGATCTCGGAGACGATCTTGGAGGACCCGTCCTTGGCGACCTGGTCCATGACCACGACGATCCGGCGGGCGCCCACCACGAGGTCCATGGCCCCGCCCATGCCCTTGACCATCGCTCCCGGCACCATCCAGTTGGCGATGTCGCCCGCGGGGTTGACCTCCATGGCGCCCAGAATGGCCACGTCGATCTTGCCCGAGCGGATCATGCCGAAGCTCATCGCCGAGTCGAAGATCGCCGACCCCGGGAGGGTCGTGACGGTCTCCTTGCCGGCGTTGATCAGGTCCGGGTCGACGTCGTCGGGGTGCGGGTACGGGCCGATTCCCAGCAGCCCGTTCTCGGACTGCAGGGTGACGTTGACGCCCTCGGGGACGTAGTTGGGGACCAGGGTCGGCAGGCCGATCCCGAGGTTGACGTACTGGCCGTCCTCCAGCTCCAGGGCCGCGCGGGCGGCCATGGCCTTGCGGTCGCGTCCGATCCTGCTCATCAGCGCTGTCCTTCCGAGGGCGGGTTGGTGGTGGTCTTCTCGATCCACTTGGTCCGGGCGACCTGCTCCGGGGTCAGTTCCACCAGGCGGTGGACGAAGATGCCCGGGAGGTGGATGTCGTCGGGGGCGAGCTCTCCGACCTCGACGATCTTCTCGGCCTCGACGATGCACACCCGGCCGGCCACCGCCGCGAGCGGCGAGAAGTTGCGGGCCGTGAGATTGAAGCGGAGATTGCCGTTGCGGTCGGCCACGGCGGCGCGTACCAGCGAGTAGTCGGCCTCGATGGCCTGCTCCAGCACGTAGGTCTCGCCGCGGATCTCGCGGGTCTCCTTGGGCGGGGAGGCCACCGCGATCCCGCCGGCCGAGTCGTACTTCCACGGCATGCCGCCGTCGGCGACGAACGTGCCGACGCCGGTGCGGGTGAAGAACGCCCCGATGCCGGACCCACCCGCACGCATCCGCTCGGCGAGCGTGCCCTGCGGGGTGAGCTCCACCTCGAGCTCACCGGACAGGTACTGGCGGGCGAACTCCTTGTTCTCCCCGACGTAGGAGGAGACGATGCGCCGGAGCTTGCCGCTCTCCAGCAGGATGCCGAGGCCCTTGCCGTCGACGCCGGCGTTGTTGGAGAACACCTCGAAGTCCCCGACGTCGCGGGCGGCGAGGGCCTCGATGACGATCTGCGGGATCCCGCTCAGGCCGAACCCGCCGGCGGCGATGGACGCCCCGTCAGGGATGTCCGCGACGGCCTCCGCCGCGGTCATGATCTTGCTGGACATACACGCACTCCTTGGGTGTGGGGGCGGTCAGGCGATGCCGAGGATCTCGATCGCGCTCTTGCGCATGTCGACCTTGCGGACCTTGCCGGTGACGGTCATGGGGAACTCGTCGACCACGTGGACGTACTTCGGGATCTTGTGGCGGGCGAGCTTGCCGGTGGCGAACTCGCGGACCTCCTCGGCCGTGAGATCGTCGCGTCCCGGCTTGAGCCGGACCCAGGCCATGAGCTCCTCGCCATACTTGGGGTCGGGCACGCCGATCACCTGGGCGTCGAGGATGTCCGGGTGGGTGTAGAGGAACTCCTCGACCTCCCGCGGGTAGATGTTCTCGCCACCGCGGATGACCATGTCCTTGATGCGGCCGGTGATGCGGACGTAGCCGGCGTCGTCCATCTCCCCGATGTCGCCGGTGTGCATCCAGCCCTCGGGGTCGATCGCCTCGGCGGTCTTGTCCGGCTGGTCCCAGTAGCCCAGCATGACGCTGTAGCCCTTCGTGCAGAACTCGCCGGCCTCGCCGCGCGGCAGGGTGGCACCGGTCGACGGGTCGACGATCTTGATCTCGAGGTGCGGCCCGACCCGGCCGACCGTGGACACGCGCCGGTCCAGCGAATCGTCCCGACGGGTCTGTGTGGACACCGGCGAGGTCTCGGTCATGCCGTAGCAGATGGAGACCTCCTCCATGTTCATCCTGTCGATCACCTGACGCATGGTGGATTCGGGGCACGGCGAGCCGGCCATGATCCCGGTACGCAGCGTGGACAGGTCGTAGGAGTCGAAATCCTCCAGCGCGAGCTCGGCGATGAACATCGTGGGCACGCCGTAGAGACTCGTGCACTTCTCCTGCTCCACCGCGCGCAGCGAGGCCGCGGGGTCGAACGCGGGCGCGGGGATGACCATGGCCGATCCGTGGCTGGTGCACGCGAGGTTGCCCATCACCATGCCGAAGCAGTGGTAGAAGGGCACCGGGATGCACACCCGGTCGACCTCCGTGTAGTTGACGAGCTCGCCGACGAAGTACCCGTTGTTGAGGATGTTCGAGTGCGAGAGCGTGGCGCCCTTGGGGAAGCCCGTGGTGCCGGAGGTGTACTGGATATTGATCGGGTCGCCCGGCTGCAGTGCGGCGCGGATCGACGCCAGTTCCTCGGCGTGGGTGGGGCCCGAGACCAGCGACTCCCACTCCTCGTCGCCGAAGAGCACGACCAGTTCGAGGTCGGGGCAGTTCGGCTGGACCTGCGCGAGCATCCCGGTGTAGTCGGAATCCTTGAACTGGGGGGCGGCGACGACGGCCTTGATCCCCGCCTGCTTGAGGACGTACTCCAGCTCGTGGACCCGGTAGGACGGGTTGATGTTGACCAGAACCGCGCCGATCTCGGCGGTGGCGTACTGGACCATCACCCACTCCCACCGGTTGGGCGACCAGATGCCCACCCGGTCGCCCGCCCGGATGCCGAGGCGGTGCAGACCGGAGGCCAGACGGCGGACGTCGGCGAGGAACTCGGCGTAGGTCCACCGCCGGTCGGCCTGCACGTCGACGAGCGCGTCTCGGTCGCCGAACCTCTCGACGGTCGCCGCGAGGTTCTCGGGGATCGTCTGGGTGAGCAGGGGGACGTCGGTCTCTCCGCGCGTGTGGGACCCGGCGGGGTCGAGGGGTGTGGAATCGAGATCGGTGGTGGTCATCTCGGTACTCCTTGGGGGTGGGGCCGGACGGCCCACGGGGTGGGGATTGCGGTATCAGGTGGCGACGGCCGCGGCGCGACGCATCGTCGCCTCGGCCTGGCGGAAGACGGGACCGTCGACCATTCGACCGTCCAGCCGGAACACGCCCTGGTTGTGTTCCGCGGCGGCGAGGACCTTCCGGGCCCAGGCCACCTCGTCGTCGTCGGGGGCGTAGGCCTCGCGGACCACCGCCACCTGGGACGGGTGGATACACGCGGTGGCCACGAACCCCAGCGCGACGGCGTCGAGCGCCTCGGCGCGCTGGCCGGAGGAGTCGGCGATGTCCAGGTGCACGGAGTCGACCGCCCACCGACCGAACGCGGCCGCGGCGAGGGCGACCCGCGCCCGGGCGTGACGGGGCACGTCGCGGTACTCCCCCGCCT
>NZ_JAALDT010000353.1:0-1263 GCF_014144995.1 Dietzia sp. DQ11-71
GGTACGGTCACCTCGGCGCGTTGCCGGATCCGCCTACGCACGGTCTCCCGCGCGGTGGCCACGGCGTTCCGGACGGTGGCCACCGCAGGCTCGGCCTCGCCGGAGGCCACCGCTGCGCGACGTGCGGAGACCCCGGCGACGACCGCCCCGCCCGCGACGACGATCAGGGCGGTGGCGACAGACCTCATGGACTCTCCCGGGGCGGTGAGGTGGGATGACGGCGGTGTCCGGGAGGGCCCAGAGGCCGCCCGGAACATCCGGAGGAGCCTAACACCGGTTCTAGTTCCGTCCATCGACCGCCCGCGCCTCCGGGTCCGATCACTCCGGGGGCGGGCCGGTGGTCGGTCGGCACCGGTTTTCGTAGGGTGGCATCACCCGTTTCCCGATCGGAGAGCCATGACCGACGCCCCCACCGACCCCGGGTCCGACGCCGTGGACGACCACCCGCCGGAGGCCGTGGACGTCCTGGTGATCGGCGGGGGCCCGGCGGGCCTGTCGGCCGCCACCTGGGTCGGCCGGTATCAGCGCTCCACCCTGCTCGTCGACGCCGGGTGCCAGCGCAATCTCGCGGCGCAGCGGATCCACGGCATGCTCGGCACCGGCCCCACCACACCCGCCGAGTTCTACGCCGACGTCGACGAGGGTCTTCGCGAGTACCCGACCGTCCGACGACTCGGTGGAGTCGTCACCGACCTGGTCAGGGAATCCGACGACCGGTTCGTCGCCCGAATCGCACCCGGCGCCACAACGGATGGTGGTGACGAGAACCCCGTCACGGTCACCGCCAGGCGGATCATCCTCGCCACCGGCGTGCGCGACCGGCTACCCGACCTCGCGGGGATCGACGACCACTACGGGGTCGACGTGCACCACTGTCCCGCCTGCGACGGCCTCACCGCCGCCGGCCGGCGGATCATCGTGCTCGGCGTGGGCGCGCATGTGCCCGCCTACGCGTCCGAATTGCTGGACTGGGCGTCGGAGGTGGTCATCGTCACCGAGAGCGACTCCGACCCGGTCTTCGACGACGATCAGCGGGCCGCCTGCGCGGAGCACGACATCGAGGTGATCGACGGCGTCGCCCGGGAGCTCGTCGGCGACCCCGGCCAGCTGGAGGGGGTCCGGCTCGCGGACGGGAGGGTGATCGCGGGGTCGAAGGTGTTCTTCTCCTACGCGCACCACCCGACGAACGAGCTCGCGACGTCCCTGGGCTGCGAGCTGGACGACGAGGGCGGTCTCACCGTCAACGCGATGCAGCTGACCAGC
>NZ_JAALDT010000354.1:0-2426 GCF_014144995.1 Dietzia sp. DQ11-71
GGACCCGCCGGCCGACCCCAGTGCCTCGAGCGGCGCCACCGAACCGAGGGCCTGCCCCAGGGACAGTCCGGCGTCCGCGACCGGGGCGCTGCCCGTCTCGCGCAGCCCCTCGGACCCGAGCGCCTCACCGCCGATGACGATCTCCTCGGGCAACTGGCCGACCAGCTCATCGACACTGCTGTTGCCCGTCTCGGCGGGCAGCGCTGACCCCGACCCCGATTCCTCCTGCGCGTACGCCACGGCGGGGACCGCGACCGCCGCCACCACGGCGGTCGTGACGGCGGCGCCGAGGCGCCTGGTCCGGACTCCGGAACCACGGGTCTGGGGCATCGGGCACAGCCTCTCGTCGCAGGGGCGGGCCTGTGCGACCCGCGCACGCTGAGCGTACTACTGCGGTGCCGCCCGCCCGTAGCGCCGACTGTCCGGCCGGACCCGATCCGCCGCCGGACCCGGCCTACTGCAGCGCGGAGGTGAGACGTGCGACGTTGTCGACGTACCGCCCCGGCCACGGGCGGCTCATCCACGTCTCGATGCCCAACGTGGTGCAGTCCTCGAGGTAGGAGTCCACCACGTCGTTGAGCTCCGCGACCGCCTCGCCGCCCAGGACCAGCAGACTGATCTCGAAGTTGAGGTTGAACGAGCGCTGGTCCATGTTGCTCGAGCCCACGATCCCGGCGTAGTCGTCGATCAGCACCGTCTTGGTGTGCAGGACCGCCGGGGAGCGGAAGCGGTGGATCACCACCCCGGCCTCGAGCAGCGCGCGGTAGTAGGACCGCTGGGCGTGGTGGACGAGGAACTGGTCGGCGTGTTCGGGGACGAACAACTCCACCCCCACCCCGCGGAACGACGCCGACGTGATGGCGTGCAGGAGAGCGTCGTCCGGCACGAAGTACGGGCTGACGATCCGCACCCGCTCACGTGCCTGGCCGATGAGCTGGGTGAACATCCGAAGCCCGGGCTGCGTCCTGTACCCCGGCCCGGACGGGACCAGCTGGAACGCGCTCACCGGGTCGCCCGCCGTGGGATCCCCGCCCGTGCGTCCGGGCGCCAGTGGTGCGCCCTGAGCCACGTCCTCCAGCGTGCCGATCACCTCGCCGGACTCGGAATACCAGTCCACGGCGAACACGCTGTCCATCGCCTGGACGATCTCCCCGCGGACCTCCATCATCAGATCGACCCACTCACGGCCGAGCCGGGCGTTGCGCGAACTGCCGTAGTGGCGCTCGATGAGGTTCTGCGACCCGATGAACCCGTGCACCCCGTCCACGATGAGCATCTTCCGGTGATTGCGTAGGTCCGGCCGCCGGAACCGGCCGCGGAACGGGTTCACCGGCAGCATCAGGTGGAACTCCACCGGGGTCGGCCGCAGCCGCTTCCGTAGTTTCGTGAACCCCCGGTAGCGCAGTGACCCGAGGTGGTCGACCAGCACCCGGACCACGACCCCCCGATCGGCGGCCTCGACCGCGGCGGTGAACAACTCGTCGGTTTCGGAGTCCCACGACTGCGCGTAGAACTCGATGTGCACGTGGTCCCGGGCGGCACGGACCGCCTCGGTCATCGCCGCCAACGACCGCGTGTAGTCCGAATGCAGGCCGATGAAGTCCCCGGACATGGCGGGGATCGCGGTGAGGGTCCGGTTCATCTCCAGGATGGTCCGCACCCCGGGACTCACGTGCACCCCGTCGGGAACGGTGGGCCGCTTCTCGAGCGCCCTGGCATAGAGATGGTTCGCCTCGGCCTGGATGAGGTGCCGTCGCCCGGTGATGTAGGGATTGCCCAACAGGAGGAACAACGGCACCCCCACCACCGGGATGAAGAGGATGGCGAGCAGCCACGCCTGCGACGACGACGGCTGCCGGTTCTCGGGGACCATCCCCAGCGCGAGGATCTTGATGACGTACTCGGTGATGAGCAGGCCCGAGGTGACCCCTGCCGGGAAGGACAGGTCGAGACCCACCACTGTGGGGTTCACGACGTCTGTCGGGTCAGGACAGTCCCGAGGGCGAGGGCACGGGGGTCGATCACCGTTCCGCCCCGCATCGTCCACCGCACCACGCCCGCCAGGGCACGCTGGGCGTACACCGAGTCCGCAGAGCCCAGCTCACGGGTCCCGGGCAGGACGACGAACGCGTCGTCATCGGCGACCGCGGCGAGGTCCGCGCGCAGGCCGACCCGGATCTCACCGCGGTCCCGCAGGCCCACGACCCCGGCGGTGCGCGTGGCCATCCACCCGGCGACATCAGCGAGATCGAATCCCCGGCGACGGGCCTCGGTCCACACGACCGACAGCCCGAGGCGGGCCGAGGCCACGGCGTCGATCGTGCCGTCGCGCAACGCCTCCCACAGCAACTCGCGGTTGGCGGCGTCCCGGATCGGCGGGTCGAGCCGCGCGACCGCAGCGCCGCCGTGGGTGACCTCGGAGACCA
>NZ_JAALDT010000355.1:0-1214 GCF_014144995.1 Dietzia sp. DQ11-71
CGACTCGGAGTGGATCTTCTCGAACCGCTTGTCCTTTTTCGCCATGCGCCCATCGTGGCACCGGCGGGGTGTGCCGGACAAAGGTACGACGACGACGAGGTCACCCCGCCCCGGCATCCGATTCAGGAGTCGATGTGGCGGAACAGTCCGCGGGTGGCCTCGGCGACGGCCCGGTCCGGAGCACGGAGTTCGAACGGGATGGCGGGGTGGGGCTCGCTGTCGCGGGTGCGCATCCGGGCCTCGGTGGTCTGCGGGCGTCTGCGACCGCCGATCAGGTGAACGGCGACGACCATTCCCGCGAACACCATGACGGTGAACAGGGCGGGCAGCATCCAGGTGGTGCGGGACATCAGTGCGGCTCCGGCGGCGAGTTCGGCGGATGCGACGGTGGCGTTCAACGACGACCCGATCGTCAGCAGTCCCGTCCCCAACGCGAGGGGCGCGGCGGTGAGGCCGAGGCCGACGAGGGCGACCGTCGTGATCGTGCTGCGGCGACGTACGGGGACCGTGCTCATGATGGATCTCCTGTCTGGGCGTCTACACAGGATTCGGAGGCCCCCGCATTCCGGATGGGTGGCGGACCGGAATGTTCCCGAGATTCACACTGCCGCCCCCCGGATCCGCACCGCGGCCCCTCAGGGTGACCCGGATCCGACCCTGAGATCGGCCCTGACCGGTGTCAACGGACCGGTGTCGGGGGTTATGTTGGAGGGCGTCCCATCCCGCCAGCGACCCCTCGAATCGAGCCAGCATGAACGAGCAGCACGCGCGGCGACCGGACGGGCCGTGGTCCGAGGACTGGCTCGACCGGTCCGAGACGCCGGGGCAGGCCAACCCCACCGAGCAGTTCCCCACCGAGCGATTCCCCACCGAGCAGTTCCCCACGGCGCAGTTCCCGCCCGCTCAGCAGCATGAACCCCAGCGCTACGAACCCCAGCGCTTCGCCCACCCGCACCAGCCGGCCCAGCCGTACGCGCGACCGCCCGAGCCGCTGGCCCACGAGGGTGGGTTCCCGTACGGCATGCCGCCCGCCGCGCCCTACGGTCCGACGGCACCGTATGGCCCCGGCCAGCAGTTCGGGTACGCCGATCAGTACATCCCGCAGCACCTGCACGTGGCGCCGCACCAGTTCCCGCAGGGCCCCTACCCGCCGCAGTTCGGCTACCCGCCCATGCAGCAGACGGTGTACGTGCACGGCGGGCAGGTCAGGCGCG
>NZ_JAALDT010000356.1:0-6059 GCF_014144995.1 Dietzia sp. DQ11-71
GACGGCTGGCCCGAGGTCGACCTCGACGCCGGCGCCCGGGCCGCCCGCGAGTTCGGCTCCGCGGTCCCCGCCTGAGCCGGCGGCCCGTCCAGCGCTGTAGAAAAAACGCTGGTAAGGATAGCCTTTCGAGGCTTGTCGGCGACTCCGGGGAGTCCTACCGTAGGGGCATGAGCGTCCCCGGTCCGGCACCACACAGCACGGTGGAACCCCACGATTCATCGGTCGGCGGCAAACTCAACTGGCTGCGTGCCGCGGTCCTGGGTGCCAATGACGGGCTGCTCTCGACCGCGGGCCTCGTCCTGGGCGTCGCCGCCGCCACCACGGATCGCCCGGCGATCCTCGTCGCCGGCATGGCGGGGTTGGTCGCGGGCGCGAGCTCGATGGCCATCGGCGAGTACGTGTCCGTGAGCACGCAACGCGACACCGAGAAGGCGCTCATCGAGAAGGAGACCCGCGAGCTCGAGGAGGCACCCGAAGCGGAGTTCGACGAGCTCGTGGGCCTGTACACGGCCAAGGGGCTCAGCGAGGAGACCGCCCGGCGGGTGGCGGAGGAGCTGCACGCCGACGATCCCCTGGCGGCCCACCTCGATGCGGAACTGGGCATCGACGCCGAGTCGTTGACCAACCCGGTCAGCGCCTCGATCTCGTCCGCGATCTCCTTCGCGCTCGGTGCCGTCATCCCCCTGCTCGCCGTCCTCGCCCCGGCCACGCTGAGGGTTCCGTTGATCGGCGTCCTCACGGTGGTGGGGTTGATCCTCGCCGGGTACGTCTCCGCCCGACTCGGGGACGCGGATCCCCGCCCGGCCGTGCGCCGGCTCGTGATCGGGGGCGTCGCGGCCATGACGGTGACCTACGGGATCGGCCTGCTGCTCGGGACCAGTGTGGCCTGAGCCGTGGGGCGCCTCCGCTGTTCGGGCCCGGGACGCGGGGGGATCGCCTGCATCGGAGGCGCGGACTCTGTAACCATGGTCCGGTGAAGAGACTCGGCTACGTGGCGGTGAGACGCCTCGCGCTCGAGATCATCGGGTGGACGCTCATCGTTCTCGGCATCGCCGCACTGTTCCTCCCGGGTCCCGGGCTCCTCATGCTGTTCGCCGGGACGGTGGTGCTCTCACGGCAGTACGAGTGGTTCGACCGGCGCCTCCTGTCGATCAAGCGCGTCGCCATGGAGGGCGCCTCCCGCGGGGTCCAGTCGTGGCCCAAGATCGCGGGGTCACTACTCGGCGCGGCCTGGCTGATCGGCCTGGGGATCTTCTGGGGGATCGGCTCGACGGTGCCGACCTGGTGGCCGCTGTCGGCCGACCTCTGGCTCATCGGCGGCTGGGGCACCGGCGGCACCCTCATCTTCTCGGGCCTCGTCGGGCTGGCGCTACTCGTCTACGCACTGCGACGGTTCCGCGGCAGCCCGTACGACCACGAGGCGGAGGTGGTGCACGACCACCAGCGCCGGGAGGAGCGGCGCAGGGCACGGGCCGTACGTCGACACGCCCACGCGGCGGCACGCCGCGCCGACCCCGGCGTCACTCCAGGCTGAACCGCTCCTCGCCGCCCACCTCGACCATCCGCTGCTCCCCCCGAACGCACACGCACACCGGGGTCTCGTCGATCACTCCGTCGCGGTGACGGATCACCACCTCGTCCCGCATCACCGTCACCGTGAGCGGCGAGCGCAGGTAGGTCATGTTGAACGAGACCCCGTCGATACCGCCGGGCAGATTCGGGTCGAACTGCAGCATCCCGCCCTCGACCCGCATCCCGGCGTAGAAGCGCTGCACGAGGTCGACCGTGCCGGACATGACCCCCATGTGGATGCCCTCGCGGGTCGTCCCACCCTGGATGTCGTGCACGTCGCTGCCCAGCGCGACCTTGAACCGTTCCCAGGAACTGTCCGGATCGAAGCGTGCGAGGACGCCCGCGTGGGTGATGTACGACAGGGTCGACCCGTGGGAGGTGCGGTGGTCGTAGTACTCGATGGTCCGCCGCGCGGCGTCCTCGGGGAACTCGTACCCGAGACGCCCGAACACCCGGCGCAGCTCGTCGTCACTGAACAGGAAGAACAGCATCACGGCGTCGGCCTGCTTGGCCAGCTTGTACCGGTCCGGGGTGTCGCCCTCGGCCTTGAGGATCCGGTCGAGCCGCTGGATGTTGCCGTACCTGGCGCGGTATCCCTCCCAGTCCAGCTCCTCCAGCTCCTCGTAGCCCTCGAACTGGCTGATGATCCCGTCGTGGAACGGGACGAACATCTTTCGGCTCATGTCCTTCCACCGGGCGATCTCCTCGTCGCGCAGTTCGAGCCGGGCACGGACGGCACCGGCCTGGGGTGCCGGCAGCAGGTCGAGCAGGTGGGCGGCGATGTCGCAGATCCACGCCACGAAGACGTTGGTGTAGGCGTTGTTGCGCACTCCGCCCTCGGACGCGCCCGGGTACTTCTCGTGGTACTCGTCCGGCCCCATCACGCCGTGGATCTCGTACCGCTGCCGCTCGGGCGAGTAGTGCGCGATGGATGACCAGAACCGCGCGATGCCGAGCATCATCTCCGCGCCCCGGAACTCGAGGAACATCGTGTCCTCAGTGAGGGTGACGTACTGCCAGACGTTGTAGAAGATCGCGGCGCTGACGTGGCGTTGGTTGTGCGACAGGTCGATGTCCCACCGCCCGGACATCGGGTTGAGGTGGAGTTCCTGGGTCTGCTCCGTGCCGAGCGATCCGCTCTGCCACGGGAACATGAACCCCTCGTAGCCGGCCGACGCCGCCGCCACCCGCGCCTCGGACTGCCTCCGGTAGCGGTACATGAGCAGGCTGCGGGTCACGGCCGGGAGCCGGAAGGTCAGGAACGGGAAGACGAACAGCTCGTCCCAGAACACGTGGCCCCGATAGGCCTCACCGTTGATCCCGCGGGCGGGCACGCCGGCGTCGAGGTCGGAGGTGTTGTGCGAGCACGTCTGCAGGATGTGGCTGATGTGCACCCGCAGCAGGTGCTGGGCCTCGTCGTCGCCGAACACGTGCAGGTCACACGCCTGCCACAGCCGTTCCCACGACTCGCGGTGGTGCGCGTACGCCGCGTCGAACGGTCGCGAGCGCGACGCCGACCGGGACGCGCGCAGGAGCGTGTCCCCCGTGGCCGGGTCACGGGAGGTGAACAGGGCGACCGATTTCTCGATCGTCGTGGGGACGTCGCGCTCCAGCTCCACGTGGAGGGTCTGCTGGATGTAGTCCGCCGTCCGGAAGTCGGAGCGGGGCACCTCGCGTTCCCGGCCGCCGGTCGAGACGAGGGTGCGTGCCGCGACGCCGACGTTCACCTCGGACTGCCGGGTGCGCACCTTGAGCGCCATCACCTCGGGCTGCGGGAACACCGTGCTGCCCGGCCGGAGGTGATCGCTCTCGAGTTGCCGGTAGCGGGGCACCCCGTCGTTGGTGACGCGCCCGTCGAGCGCGCTCACGATCTCCGCCTGGCCGGACCAGTTCAGCGGCGTGATCGTCCACTCGAGGTAGGCGTGGTGCATGCTGGCCATCGACGCGAACCGTCGGCTCACCAGCTCGGTTTCCCGTCCCTCCCGGTCACGGAAGCGGATCTGGCGGGTCATCAGCGCCGAGCGCAGGTCCACCCGGTGGCGGTACTCGAGGATCTGCACCTCCGAGAGCCGTAGTACCTCGGCGCCGCCGATGCGCAGCTTGAGCGGCAGCCAGTTGGGGAGGTTGACCAGGTCCTCGTTGTGCACCGGCACGCCGCCGAGCATGGTGGTCGCGCGGTTGTAGAGGCCGTGCACGTAGGTGCCCGGGTAGTGGACCCCGTCGTTCTCCTCCCATTCGGCGGCGCCGCGGGTGGACATGTACCCGTTGCCGGTCGAGGTGAGGGTCTCGCGCAGGCCCTCCTCACCGGGGTCGAACCCGTCGTAGGACAGCGAGAAGGCGTCGTCCTGCCCGCCCGGGGAGGCTGCACGTCCGGCCTGTGAGGTGGTCACACGCCCGACCCTAACCAGTCCGTCGGCTCCTCGGCGGCGGTCCGGCCGGACGGCTCGGCGAGATCGTCATCCCGCCGAGACCCGCCCCGCGCGGGTCTACGATATGATCTACGTCATAGTCGGGACGGTTCGGGGCCGCGCCGCGATCCCTCTTGTCGACCGTCTCCGTCCGACAGGGGTTCATCATGACCGTTCAGCTCATCGAGATCACCGAGGACGTCGCCGACCGGCTCCAGGTCCTCACCACACCGACGGCCTGTCAGGTCGGCGATGCGCGCATGATCATCATCGATCTGCTCGGTTCCGGGCCGTCGTGGCCGTTGTCCGTCCTGGTCGACCACGTCTGCACCTCCTACGAGGCCCCGGACGGCGAGCGTCTCATGGTCGACCTGCGCGACCGCGAGGGCCTGGCCGACCACCTCCTGCGTGACGAGCCCGCCCTGCGCCACGTGACGTGGGTCCGCGCCACGCGCCAGGCACTGCGCGAGTTGACCGACGCCGGCGAGGTGGTGTGGAGCCTGCCGTCGGACGATCCGGACGAGGTCGACCATCCGGAGGTCGAGGTACTGATGTCCGGCGCCCAGCCGCGCGCGTTCCGCGTCTACGTCGGCGATCCGCTGCCCGACGGCTCGGTCTCCCTGCGGTAGCGGACGGCCACCGCGAGCATCACCGCGCCGACGGCGATGAACGACAGCACACGGAACAGTCCCGGCAGGGTGGCCAGGTCGAGCAGAAGCAGCTTCGCCAGCGCGAGGGAGCCCAGGACGAACCCGAGTCGACGCGCATCGGCGATCCGCGGGTTCGCGGTGAGGACGAGCCAGGCCGCGCAGCAGATCCACAGCACCGTCACCACCAGGTGTGCGGCGAGGAACCCGTTCCGCGCCACCCCGGTGAGGTCACCGATCACGACGCCCGCCGCGACCACCATCACCGAGAAGGCCGCCAGGGCCACGACGGCGCCCACCATCATCACGCGCGTCGACTCGCGGGGCAGGCGGCGGCGCGCCCACCACGTCACGGCGACCGCCAGCGCCGTGATGGCGAACGCGGAGACCACGTCCCAGTAGGTGAACTCGCGGACCGCGAGGCGGTCGCTCAGTACGAGGTGCGGTCGGTTGACGGCCGCGTAGACGAGCACGGCGATCACGGAGGCGGCCGCGGCCACCAGGTCCACCCAGCGTCGTCCCCACAGGCCGGCGGACACGACGTACGCCAGGGCGCTCAGGGTCAGAGCGAATCCGGTGAGCTCGCGCCCTCCCAGTTCGACCCACGTCAGTAGCAGGAGCGCGCTCCCGACGAACCCCGTGACCGCGGCCAGCAGCACGTGCGCCCTGTCGCGGCCGGTACGGCCGGCGAGAACCGCGACGGCGAGGTAGGCGGCGGCGAGGGCCAGCCCGACGGGCCAGCCGGGCCGGAGGAGGTGGGTGGCCGGCAGGAGGGCGAGGGGCAGGGCGGTGGGGACGACGACGAGGGCGGCATTGGCGAGTGCCGGGCGGCGGTGGGCGGTGTCGTACCAGGCCACCCCGACGCCCACGGTGGCAAAGACGAGCGGGGTCGCGATGAGCGCGATCTGTTCGCCGCGGCTGTGGAGTGCGGCCTGCGAGAGGTAGCCGGCCAGCAGGAACCCCGGTAGGACGGACCACACGACGCGGACGGCCGCCCCGAGTTCGGCGGCGAGTACCGCGGTGGCGATGCCGACGATCGCGACGAAGATCGGCAGCTCGACACCGGTGGAGATGAGGGGCGCCAGGAGCATCGTGCCGGCCGAGACCAGGCAGGCCAGCAGCCCGGAGGACCAGCGCCCCGCGAGTGCCATCCCTCCGAGGGCGAGCCCGCCCACGAACATGTACGCGGCCGGGACGGGGATCCACAGGTAGAGCGTGGTGCTGGCGATGACGTCGAGCATCGCCGCTGCCAGGCCCGTGCCGACCAGGGCCAGTGCGCCGGGGTTGACCGGGGTGCCGTCGGGGTCGGAGGCGGCCCGGGGGTCGGTGTGGGCCGTGGGGTCGGTGGTGGCGGATTCGTGGCGGGACTGCAGTCGCAGGCCGAGGCCGACGAGCACCACCGCCAGGACCGCGGCGGCGACGACCCGCGCGA
>NZ_JAALDT010000357.1:0-1550 GCF_014144995.1 Dietzia sp. DQ11-71
CCATGCTCGCCGACGCCAAGGCCCGCGCCGACCGCATGGTCGCCGAGGCGACCACCCACGCCGACGGGCTGGTGGGCGACGCCCGCGCCGAGTCGGCGGAGCTCCTCGACCGCTCGCGTCGGGACGCCGAGTCCACCACGAGCCGCGCCCGCGCGGAGGCAGACCGGCTCGTCGAACAGGCCAACATCCTCTACGACCGCACGATCACCGAAGCCCGGCAGGAGCAGCAGCGGATGCTGTCCGAGTCCGAGGTCGTCCGCATCGCCGACGAGGAAGCCGCGCGGGTGCGAGACGCCGCGCACGCCGAGAGCGAGCGTCGGCGCGAGGAATGCGACGCCTACATCGACGAGAAGATGGCCCGGTTCGAGGAGTTCCTCGGCACCACCCTCCGCACCGTCAGCCGGGGTCGCGAGGAGCTGCACGGTGTCGCCCCGGTCGGGCGACGGGAGCCCACCGGCCGGCGGGGGGTCCGCGAGGACGAGCGCCCGGGCGACGGGTACGGGGACTACTGACCCCGGCGGGTAGTCTGCTGGGCGTGTCCACCACCTCCCGTACCCCCCGCCACGGCCGGCCCGCCGCCGATTCGCTCGTCCTCGACACCCGCGTCCTCGGACGCGCCCCCGGCTCGATGGTGCCGGTGCAGCGTGCCGCCGTCCTCCCCTCGGCCATCGGCGTGGAGTTCATCCGGATCCCCGAGGGCTCCGAGGTGGACCTCGACCTCATGCTGACCTACGTCGACGAGGGTGTGCTCGTCACCGGCTCGGTCACCGGTCGGGCCGAGGTCGAGTGCGCGCGCTGCCTGGGCGAGTTCTCCGCCCCGGTGGGCGTGGACCTGACCGACATGTACGCGGCCGAGGGCACCGCCGCGGCCGAGGCCGCCGAGCAGGACGAGGTCCGCCTGCTGGACGGCGACCTGCTCGACCTCGAGCCCGCGCTCGTCGACGCGTTCGGTCTGGAGTTCCCCATGTCGCCGACGTGCACCGACTACGGACACGACGAATGCATCAACCCGGACACCCCCGCTCCCGACGGCGTCTCCGGCGACGCCGAGGGCTGGATCGACCCGCGCTGGGCCGGGTTGGCGGAGAAGTTCGGGTCCACCGGAGCCGGCGACGCCGGTGAGGACCGCGCGTGACGGAGCAGCCGTCGCCCCTGGACTCTGTCCTGGGGGTCGCCCTCCCCGCCGACCTCGCCACCCAGGCTCTGACCCACAGGTCGTACGCCTATGAGCACGGCGGTCTGCCCCACAACGAGAGGTTGGAGTTCCTCGGCGACGCGGTGCTCGAGTTGGTCGTGACGGAGTACCTCTACACGGCGTACCCGGACCGTCCCGAGGGGGACCTCGCCAAGATCCGCGCGAGCCTGGTCAACACCTACGTCCTGGCCGACATCGCGCGCGAGATCGGCCCCGGCGGCCTGGGAGATCACCTGCGGCTCGGCCGCGGTGAGGAACTGACGGGCGGTCGTGACAAGCACTCGATCCTCGCCGACACCCTCGAGGCGGTGTTCGGGTCGGTCTATCTGACCCACGGGCTCGAGACGGCCCGGGG
>NZ_JAALDT010000358.1:0-4643 GCF_014144995.1 Dietzia sp. DQ11-71
CCTGCCCGCACCGCGGTGCGCGCGAGACGCCATGGCGGCGGGCGGCTGCGAAATGCCGCCTGCGCGGCCTCAGCGCGGTCGGCCCGCCTGGCACGTCGGGCACCAGAAGAGCGTCCGGGCGTCCATCGTCTGCAGGGCGATCTCGTCCCCGCACACCCGGCACGCCCAGCCGTCGCGCTGGTAGACGTAATTGCGCGGTCGATCGGCTCCCCGGCGGGGTACGTCGCCGTGGTCGTGCTCGGGACGGATCGTGTGGATGGCGCCGGTCTCCACCCCGACCTCCATCAGCGTCACGAGGTCGTCCCAGAGCGCCCGGAACTCCCCCTCGCGCAGCTCCACCCCGGGGAGGAACGGGCTGATCCCGTGCCGGAAGAGCACCTCGGCGCGGTAGACGTTGCCGACCCCGGCCAGCACCTTCTGGTCCATGAGCAGCGCACCGATCGTCCGCGCGCTACGACTGATCCGCGCCCACGCCCGATCGGGATCGGCCGCGGGGTCCAGCGGGTCCGGGCCCAGCCGATCTCGTACGTCTGCGACGCCCGCCTCGGCGATCACCTCGCAGCGGGTCGGGCCGCGCAGGTCGACGACGTGGGCGGGCCCGTCCCCCGCCGTCGCGCCCACCCGCATCCGCACCTGCCCGACCGGGGCGGGCGGGTCCTGCCCCTCGGGGACGAGGTGCGTGTCGAAGAACCCGTACAACCCCAGGTGGACGTGGACCGCGAGGCCGCCCTCGTAGTGGTGGAAGAGGTGCTTGCCGACGGCCGTCGCGCGGTCGAAGTACCGGCCGTCGACGCTGACGTGGTCGGCGAACCGCCCCTGCGGGCTGGACACACGAACGGGCCCGCCTGCGAAGTACTCGGTGTGCAGGCGGGCCAGCCGGTGAAGGGTGTGCCCTTCAGGCACGGGGACTCAGGCGCCGGGGACGGCCGGGGCCTCGTGGGTGGCCTCGTACTCGGCGAGGATGTCGATGCGCCGCTGATGACGCTCGACCCCCGACCACTCCTGGTCGAGGAAGGCGTCGACGATCGCGAGCGCCTCCTCCTCCGAGTGCATGCGGCCCCCGATGCCGATGAGCTGGGCGTTGTTGTGCTCACGCGCCAGCCGCGCGGTCTCGACGCTCCACGCCAGGGCGCAGCGGGCGCCGGGGACCTTGTTGGCCGCGATCTGCTCGCCGTTGCCGGAGCCGCCGAGCACGATCCCGAGGCTGCCCGGGTCCGCGACGACCTTGGCTGCCGCGTCGATGCAGAAGGCCGGGTAGTCGTCCTCGGCGTCGTAGGTGTGGGCGCCGCAGTCGACCACCTCGTGCCCGGAGGCCTTCAGGTGCTCGGCGATGGCGTTCTTGGTCTCGAAGCCGGCGTGGTCCGCCCCCAGGTAGATGCGCATGACGGAGATTCTGCCACGCGACTCCACGGATCCCCACGGCAGGCGAGGCCGGGCGAGAGCCGCCCAGCCGACCACAGCCGCGCGCGATCTCAGTCGAACTGCGGGTCCTCGGTACGGCTTCGCTTGAGCTCGAAGAAGTACGGGTAGTCGGCGAGCATGGCGGCGCCGTCGAAGACCTTGCCGGCGTCCTCGCCTCGCGGGATGCGGGTGAGGACGGGACCGAAGAACGCGGTGCCGTCGACGTGGAGGACCGGGGTCCCGACCTCGTCGCCCACCGGGTCCATGCCACGGTGGTGGGAGGCGCGCAGCTCGTCGTCGTACTCGTCGGTCCCCGCGGCGGCGGCGAGGTCGGCGTCCAGGCCTGCAGCCTGGAGCGCCTCGGTGATCACGGTGGGGTCCTCGATGCCGCGGCCCTGATCGTGGATGCGGGTGCCCAACTCGGTGTACAGCGTCTTGAGGACCTCCGGACCGTGGAGCTTCGCCGCGGCGATGGCCACGCGCACCGGCCCCCAGCCGCGCTGCATCAGTGCCGTGTAGTCCTCGGGCAGGTCGCGACCCTCGTTGAGCACGGACAGGCTCATGACGTTCCACGTCAGAGAGATGTCGCGGACCTTCTCCACCTCGAGGATCCAGCGGCTGGTGACCCACGCGAACGGACACAGCGGGTCGAACCAGAAGTCGACGGAGCGGGTGGCGGACCGGGTAGTTGATGTCATGACCCCATCCTCCCCGTCTCCGGCGGCCGCCGCCACTGCGGCCGCCTCGGCTCCCCGCCGGGTGGTAGGACTGGTGCGGTAGCCGAACCCCCCACCGAACCGAGGTCCTCACCGATGCGCTCGCTCAACCTCACCCGCGCCGACGCCGCCGCCCGGTCGGAACTGCTCGCCGTCGAGTCGTACGACGTGGAGATCGATCTCACCGACGGCCACGGCAGTCCCGGGACCGACACCTTCCGTTCGCGCACCGTGGTGCGGTTCTCCTGCTCGCGTCCGGGTGCGGAGACCTTCATCGACCTCCGCGCGGCCGTGATCCGGTCGGCGACCCTGAACGGCCGGAAACTGTTCCCGGCCCCCGGCGACGAGCGGTACGACGACGAGGACGGCATCACCCTGCCCGACCTGCAGGAGAACAATGAGCTGATCGTGGACGCCGATCTGGCGTACACCACCACCGGTGAGGGCCTGCACCGGATGGTCGACCCGGCCGACGGGGAGGTCTATCTCTACTCGCAGTTCGAGACGGCGGACGCCAAGCGGGTGTTCGCCTGCTTCGACCAGCCCGACCTCAAAGCCCGCTACACCCTGACGGTGACCGCGCCCGAGCAGTGGGTGGTGGTGGCCAACACCCCGGCCCAGGAGTCCCCGGCCCCCGGCGGTGGCGTGGTGCACCGCTTCGCCCCCACCGAGATCATGTCGACGTACCTCGTCGCCCTCATCGCGGGCCCGTACCACGTGGTGGAGGACGCCTACACCGACGAGCACGGCACCATTCCTCTACGCCTGCTGTGCCGGGCGTCGCTGGCGGAGTTCCTCGACTCGGAACGCCTGTTCGCCGAGACCAAGGAGGGCTTCGGCTTCTACCACCGTGAGTTCGGCCTGCCGTACGCGTTCGGCAAGTACGACCAGATATTCGTCCCAGAGTTCAACGCCGGTGCCATGGAGAACGCCGGTGCCGTGACGTTCCTCGAGGACTACGTCTTCCGCTCCCGGGCCACCGGCTACCGCTACGAACGGCGCAACGAGACGATCCTGCACGAGATGGCCCACATGTGGTTCGGCGATCTGGTGACCATGTTCTGGTGGGACGACCTGTGGCTCAACGAATCCTTCGCCACGTTCGCCTCGGTGCTGGCCCAGGTCGACGCGACGCAGTACACGGACGCCTGGACGACCTTCGCGATCGTGGAGAAGTCGTGGGCGTACCGCCAGGACCAGCTGCCCTCCACACACCCCGTCGCCGCGGACATGACCGACCTGGAGACGGTGGAGACGAACTTCGACGGGATCACCTACGCCAAGGGCGCCTCGGTACTCAAGCAGCTCGTAGCCTATGTCGGTCGCGAGCCGTTCCTGGCCGGTCTGCGCGCGTACTTCGCCGACCACGCCTTCGGTAACGCCCGGTTCGACGACCTGCTCTCCGCACTGGAGGCATCGTCGGGGCGCGACCTGTCGGGCTGGGCCGACCAGTGGCTGCGCACGACCGGCATCAACCCGATCTCCGTCGAGGTCACGACAGGTGGCGACTCCCGCACGATCGACGACCTCACCGTGGTCCAGGGCCCGGCGTCCCCGGGCGCCGGCGAGCTGCGCACCCACCGGCTCGGCGTGGGCCTGTACAGCCGCGACGGGTCCGGTGCGATCGTGCGCACCGAACGGGCCGAGCTGGACATCTCCGGCGAGCGGACGCCCGTCGCCTCGCTCGCCGGGCAGCACGTGCCCGATCTGATCCTGCCCAACGACGACGACCTGACCTACTGCTCGGTCCGGCTCGACGAGCGGTCCCTGGCCACCGTCCTGGAGTCGCTCGAGGACGTCGCGGACCCGCTGGCGCGGACGCTGTGCTGGTCCGCACTGTGGGAGATGACGCGGGAGGGGCGCCTGCCGGCCCGCCGGTTCGTCGAGGTCGTGGCCCGGGCCGTGCCGCGTGAGTCCCACATCGGCGTGGTGCAGAGGGTGCTCACCCAGGCCCAGACAGCCCTGGCCCGGTACGCCGACCCGGACTGGGCCGCCGCCACCGGCTGGAAGACGTTCTCCGCGGCCATGCTCACCGCGGCCCGCGACGCCGAGGCGGGGTCCGATCACCAGCTGGCGTTCCTCACCGCCCTGTGCGCCTGCCCCATCGGTGTCGATCAGGGGCGCGTGCTCGCCACGCTCCTCGACGCCGGAGCCGACGAGGCGGGACTGCCCGGCCTCGTCGTCGACACGGACCTACGCTGGACCGTGCTCACCGCGCTGGTCGCCGCCGGCGCCGCGGACACCGACCGCATCGAGGCGGAACTGGCCACCGACGACACCGCCGGCGGAGCCCGGCGGGCCGCCACCGCGCGTGCCGCCCGCCCCACCGTCGGAGCCAAGGAGGAGGCCGAGCAGCTGCTGCTGGAGACCGGTGCCGACGCCCCCACCAACGCGATCGTGCGCGCCACGCTCCTGGGTGTCGACCTGCCCGGTCAGGAGCACCTGCTCACCGGCCTCTGCGAGCGCTACCTGGACGACGTCACTGCGCTGTGGAGGGCACGACCCGGCGATCTCGCCCAGACCGTC
>NZ_JAALDT010000359.1:0-3363 GCF_014144995.1 Dietzia sp. DQ11-71
GAGGCGGGGCGCAGGAGGGCGCGGAACTCGTCGTCGTCGTCGATCCGGGCGAGACCCCCGCGCGCCCCGGCGTCCCCACCGGCGGCGTCACCCACCCTGCTCGTTCCGGGCTGGGCACCGGCATGGAGGACCGCGTCGAGTCGTCCGCGCGCCACCTTGAGGCGGCGTCGCAGGCGCGCGGCCTCGCTGCGGACGTCCTCGTTCGCGCCCTCGTCCACGGCTGCTGTCAGGACCGCATCGGGTCGTCGTCGTCCGGGGCCGGCTTCATGACCACCGCATCGACCTTGTCATCGGGCCGCACCGCGTGCTGCAACGCGATCGTCCGCGCCAGGCGCGAGTACCGCAGTTCCTGCTCGCGGAAACGAACGTAGGTGGACACCGTCACGAACGCGAAGCCCATGACCAGCGCGTACAGCACCAGGTCCGTGCCGCGCTGCACCCCGAGCGCGTTGGCGACCACGGTGAGGTCGTCGGGCCGGATCACGGCGTAGACCATGAACACGACGAACAGCACGAAGCCGATCTTCACACCGGCCTTCGCACGCGCCTTGCGGCGGTTGGCCAGAAAGAACACGACCAGCGCGGCGCCGGCCAGCAGGAGCAGGACCTTGATCATCGGGGCAACCTCTTTCCCACGAACCCGTCGGAGAGGATGTTGATGCCGTTGAGCAGCGACTGGCCCTTGGACATCGAGTACTCGGTGTAGAGGATGTCGACCGGCTGCTCGGCCACCCGCCAGCCGCGACTGTCCATGAGCTCCACGAACTCGCTGGCGTGGCTCATCCCGTTCATCCGCAGGTTGAGGTCCTCCGCGACGCGACGGTTGAACACGCGCAGACCGTTGTGGGCGTCGGTCAGACCCAGCCGCCGGGTGCGCGGGCTGAGCAGCACCACGGTCCGCAACACGAGGCGCTTGATCAGCGGCACCTGGTCGTCGTCGCGGCGGGGGCGCCCGAAGCGCGTGCCCACGACGATGTCCACCGGCTCGGAGCGCACCCGCTCCACCATGGCCAGCACGTCCTTGACCTGGTGCTGCCCGTCGGCGTCGAAGGTGACGAAGTAGCGGGCCCCCGGCTGGGCGCGGGCGTACTCCACACCGGTCTGGATGGCCGCGCCCTGGCCCAGGTTCACCGGATGGCGGACCAGGTGCGCACCCGCGCGGTGGATCGCCGCAGCCGAGTTGTCCGCCGACCCGTCGTCCACCGCCACGATGTTGGGGAACGTCCCACGCGCCGAACGGAGCACCTCCTCGATCACGGTGCCCTCGTTGAAGCACGGGACGATCAGCCACACGTCGTGGTTTCGGACGTCCTCGTTCCGGCCCGCCGAGTCGCCGCCTGGGTGCTGCTCACTGTCACTGCTCATCGGAGGTCGATACTATGCGACCGGACGGACAATCCGGTGACGAGAAGGACGGCGGTTCCCCTGATGGCCATCGACGTGATGCTCCCCTACTACGGGGACGTCGACCACTTCAAGAAGGCCGTGGACAGTGTCCTGGCGCAGAGCTACCGCGATTTTCGGTTGGTCGTGGTGGACGACGGCTACCCGGATCCGGAGCCGGCCCGCTACATGGGCGAGATCACCGCGCGCGACGAGCGGGTGACCTACGAGAAGAACGAGACCAACCTCGGCGCGAACGGCAACTACCGCAAATGCGTGGACATGGTCACCGCGCCGACCGTGGTGATCATGGGCGCCGACGACATCATGCTGCCCAACTACCTGCAGGTCGTGGCAGACGGGTTCGCCGCCGTGCCGGATGCCGCCGTGATGGAGGTGGGGGTCAGCGTCATCGACGAGCACGGCGCGCCCGTCCGGGGGCTGTCCGACTCGGTGAAGGCGTTCACCCAGCCCAAGGCGCAGGGCCGCACCGTGCTGCACGGCGAGAAGCTCATGACCTCGCTCATGCACGGCAACTGGACCTACTTCCCGTCGCTGGCGTGGAACTCCGAGTGGGTCAAGCGGATCGGGTTCCGTGAGGGTCTGGACGTGGTGCAGGACCTCGCGCTGCTGGTTGACGTCATCACCGGGGGCGGCCACATGATCTACGACCCCACCCTGGCGTTCCTCTACCGCCGGCACTCGGCGTCGGACTCGTCGGTCCGCGCCCTCGACGGTCGGCGGTTCGACGAGGAGGCCCGCTTCTTCGCCGGTGAGGCCGACGCGTTCGCCGCCCGCGGCTGGAAGAGCGCCGAGCGGGCCGCGCGCCTGCACGTCACCTCGCGGCTCAACGCGCTGTCGCTGATCCCGACCGCGGCCAGGGCCGGCAAGCTGACCGAGGGCGGCAAGAAGCTGCTCGGGCACACGTTCCGCAAGTTCTGACTGCCCGCCGGGGTCGGGACGGTCGCGGCTGCGTTCCTCTTTAGTCGGCGTGAACTGGGACGACGGGTTCGTGTCGTACCCAGGTGATCTAATCGAACACATGAGCGACACCGGGATGCGAGCCACGGCCAGCAGGGAGCTGACCGCCGCGCTGTCCGCGCTCGATGCCCACCTTGAGCGCGACTGGGCAGAGGTGTCACCGGCCGAACTGCACGCCGAACTGGTCGCCCTCGAACAGGCCCAACGCCGCATCCGCGCCTCCCAGGCCCGCGTCATGTCCACCGCCCGTACCTCGGGTACCGCGCGGCAGATGGGATTCGTCAACGAGCGACAGATGCTCACCGGCGGCCTGGGCCTGGCCCCCGGGGAAGCGCGCAGTCGACTCGACGACTCCGCCATCGCCGACACCGCCCGCATGCGCGCCACTGCCGAGGGCACCCTGTCCGCCGGGCACCTCAGGATCATCAACGCCGCCCTGGCAGCCCTGCCCGACGACTACGACGACGAGGCGCGCGCACACCTGGAAGCGCAGCTGATCGCCCTGGCCGCCGACCAGTGCACGACCCGCCGCCTCCAGGAACACGCGCACCGACTCCTGGACGCTGCCGATCCGGGGCGCACCGAGCGCGGCGCAGCAGAGCGAGCCCGCCGCCGCTCGGTCACGTGCGGCGGCCAGGGACTGGACCTGATGGCCCGCGCGACGATGACCATGGACCCACAACTGGCCGCGCTGATGCGCGAAGTCCACGCCCGATGGGGCCAGCCCGGCCGCCTGTGGCCCGACCCCGAGGAGAAGGACACCCGCACCGACGGTCAACGCATGCACGACGCGATGGTCCACGCCCTTCAACTGGCCCTGTCCGCAGATGCCGCCAAGACCGGGGCACCGGCGGCAATCGTGGTCCGCGTGGACCTCGACCAGCTCGCCACGCTCGCCGGCTGCGGCGAGACCGACGGCGGGATCCGCGTACCCGTGCCCCAGGCGCTGGCCATGGCCCGCGGCAACCACTGGTTCCTGGCCCTGTGCGACAAGGAGAT
>NZ_JAALDT010000035.1:0-19686 GCF_014144995.1 Dietzia sp. DQ11-71
CCGCACAGTTCCATGGAGAAGGGGCCGCCGATCTCCACCACGCGGACCCGGGAGCCGTAGTTCTCGCCGAACAGGGCCATGGCGCCCATGCGCTTGGCCTCCTCGAGGGTGGTCTCCACGGTGTTGACCCCGTAGTCGGCGTCGACGGCGGTGTTGGTGACCTCCTCGACCTGCGCCAGGACGTCGGAGGGGATCGAGCCGGACCAGTTGAAGTCGAACCGCATGTAGCCGGGCTTGTTGAGCGAGCCTGCCTGGACGGCCTCCGGGCCGAGGATCTGCCGCAGTGCGGCGTGGACGAGGTGGGTGGCGGAGTGGCCCTGGGTGGCGCCCTTGCGCCACTCGGGGTCGACGGCGGAGGTGACGAGCTGACCGGCCTCGGCCTCGCCGCCGGTGAGGACGCCCTTGTGCACCCAGAGCTTCTTGCCGATCTTCTGGACGTCGTCGACCCGCATCTGGAAGCCGGCGGTGGAGATCATGCCGCGGTCGCCCAGCTGTCCGCCGGACTCGGCGTAGAACGGGGTGCGGTCGAGCAGGAATTCCACCGCGTCCCCCTCGCGGGCGACGTGGACGGCCTCGCCGCCGGAGACGATGCCCAGCAGCCGCGACTCGTCGGTCAGGTCGGTGAAGCCGGTGAAGACGGTCTCGCCGGCGTCGAGGAAGTCACGGTAGACGGACAGGTCGGCGTGGGCGTGCTTCTTGGCCCGGGAATCGGCCTTGGCGCGGGCGCGCTGCTCGGACATGAGGGAACGGAAGCCCTCCTCGTCCACCTGCAGCCCGGCCTCGGACGCCATCTCGAGGGTGAGGTCGATCGGGAAGCCGTGCGTGTCGTGCAGGGCGAACGCCTGGCGGCCGGTGAGCACCGCGGCGCCCGACGACCGGGCGTCGGAGGCGGCGCGCTCGAACAGTTGCGTCCCGGACTCGAGCGTCTTGAGGAACGCGACCTCCTCGGCCACCGCGATCCGCTCGATCCGGTCGTACCCGGAGACGGTCTCGGGGAAGGACGGGCCGATCGCGTCGCGGACGGTGGCCATGAACTCGGCCATCGTCTCGCCGGTCGCCCCGAGCAGTCGCACGGAGCGGACGATGCGACGCAGTAGACGGCGCAGGATGTACCCGCGGCCCTCGTTGCCGGGGGTCACGCCGTCGGAGATGAGCATGTAGGCGGTGCGGGCGTGGTCGGCGATGACCCGGAACCGCACGTCGGCGGCGCCGTCCGCACCGTACTTCGCGCCGGACAGTCGCTCGGCGGTCTCGATGACCGGGCGCAGCAGGTCCGTCTCGTAGACGTTCTCCACGCCCTGGAGCAGGAACGCGACGCGCTCGACGCCCATGCCGGTGTCGATGTTCTGCTTGGGCAGCGGGCCGAGGATCTCGAAGGCGTCCTTGCCGGTGCCCTCCCCTCGCTCGTTCTGCATGAACACGAGGTTCCAGATCTCGATGTAGCGGTCCTCGTCGGCCTCGGGCCCGCCGTCCACCCCGTAGGCGGGCCCACGGTCGTAGAAGATCTCCGAGCACGGTCCGCACGGACCGGGCACGCCCATGGACCAGTAGTTGTCCGCCATGCCGCGGCGCTGGATGCGCTCCTCGGGCACCCCGATCACGTCCCGCCAGATGCCGTGGGCCTCGTCGTCGTCGAGGTAGACGGTGACCCACAGCAGCGCGGGGTCGATCCCGAACCCGCCGGCGTCGACAGGGGTGGTCAGCAGCGACCACGCGTGCCGGATGGCGCCTTCCTTGAAGTAGTCGCCGAACGAGAAGTTCCCGGCCATCTGAAAAAAGGTGTTGTGGCGGGTGGTGATGCCCACCTCCTCGATGTCGAGGGTGCGCACGCACTTCTGGATGGAGGTCGCGGTGGCGTACGGCGGGGTCTCCTGGCCGAGGAAGTAGGGCTTGAACGGCACCATCCCGGCGTTGACGAACAGCAGGTTGGGATCGTCCAACACCAGAGACGCACTGGGGACCTCGGCGTGGCCGGCCCTGACGAAGTGCTCGAGGAAGCGGCGCCGGATCTCATGGGTCTGCACTGGGGGCCTCACTGGTCGTCTACTGGTGGTCTCGGGCGAGGTCCCAGCCTACCGCCGCGCCCGGGCGGGACCGGGAACGAGGTGGGCCGGGACGACCTGACGACGACGAGGTGGGCGGCCGCGTGAACGCCTGCGGGCGCCCACCCGGCCGAACCGGCGGATGGGCGCCCGGTGCAGGGCGGGCCCTGCCTGACGGGAGGTCAGCGCGGCATCGGGGGCAGGACGATGCCGAAGTTGGCGGCGGTGATGAACGCCTCCCGGGGCAGGAGCCCCATGCTGTGTGCCCCCGTGCCCCAGACCCCGATCGAGGTCGCGACACTGACGAGCGTGGACAGGAGATAGGCCATGGTTTCCTCCAGGGTGAGCGGCGTGGTCACAGTGCCTGGTCAAGCACTCATTAACGATACTCACATATTTCTCAAGAACTGGCTACGTCTCTGTTCGTATGATCTTCCGTAGCTTGTCCACCCGCGCACCCAGCTCCCGCTCGTGCCCGTGGGGGCTGGGCTCGTAGTAGTCACGCCCCACCAGTTCGTCGGGCGGGTACTGCTGCGCCACGACCCCGGCGGGCGCGTTGTGGGCGTAGCGGTAGCCCACCCCGTTGCCCAGGCCCTTCGCCCCGGCGTAGTGGCCGTCCCGCAGATGCTTGGGCACCTCGCCCACCCCGCCCGCGCGGACGTCGGCCATCGCGGCGTCGATCGCGGCGATGACAGCCTTGGATTTGGGGGCCGTGGCGAGGTGGATGGTGGCCTGCGCCAGCGCCAACCTGCACTCCGGCAGTCCGACCTTCTGCACGATCTCGGCGGCGGCCCCCGCGGCCAGCAGCGCGGTGGGGTCGGCCATCCCGATGTCCTCACTGGCGTGGACCATGAGGCGCCGGGCGATGAACCGCGGGTCCTCCCCCGCGACCAGCATCCGCGCGAGGTAGTGCAGGGCGGCGTCCACGTCGGACCCGCGGATGGACTTGATGAACGCGCTCGTGACGTCGTAGTGCTGGTCCCCGTCGCGGTCGTAGCGCACCGGCGCGGCGTCCAGGCTCAGCTCCACGATCCCCGGGGTCACCACCCCGTCCTCCGCTGCCCCCGCCGCCGCCTCGAGGATCGTGAGGCTGCGCCTCGCGTCGCCCCCCGACAGTCTGACGATGTCCTCCACCGCCTCGTCCGTCAGCTCGACCTCGCCGGCCAGGCCCCGCTCCTCGGCCACCGCGCGCCTCAGGACGCCGGCGACACCCGCGTCGTCCAGCCCCCGGAGCTCGGCGATGAGGGATCGACTCAGCAACGGGGCGATCACGGAGAAGTGGGGGTTCTCCGTGGTGGCGGCGACCAGGAGGACGATGCCGTTCTCCACCGCGGCGAGCAGGGCGTCCTGTTGGCTCTTGGAGAACCGGTGCACCTCGTCGATGAACAGGACCGTGCGCTGACCGTGCACCTGGCGGGTGCGGGCGTCGTCGATGACCGCGCGGACGTCCTTGACCCCCGCACTCAACGCGGACAGCGCCACGAAGTGCCGACCGGACGTGCTCGCGACGAGGTTCGCGAGCGTCGTCTTCCCGGTACCCGGCGGACCGTAGAGGATCAGCGAGGAGCCGCCGCGCCCCTCCACCAGCCGCCGCAGCGGGGAGTTGGGCCGCAACAGGTGCTCCTGGCCGATCACCTCGTCCAGAGTCCGCGGCCGCATACGCACGGCCAGCGGTGCGGACGGGTCCACGTCCCCCGCCGCGGGCGGGAGGGGCGCGTGTCCGCCCGCGTCCCCGGCGGCGAACAACCCGGCATCTTCGTTCACGCCGACCAGGCTACCGGCGGGCCCGGACTCCGACCCCCGGGTGAACATTCGGCGTCCGATCACCGAAAGTGTGGGCAGCCCTCGTCGTCGTCGGGTTCCCTGGTGGTCAGGTGTGCCACGCCCCCGCCGGGCACACCGCCCCGCCAGCCACCACCCGACCGTCAGGACCCCCGCCCCATGTGCCGCGACGACAACCCCACCCACGGACCCACACTCACCCGTCGTGAGGCGCTCGCCGGCGCCGGCATGGTCGCCGCCGCCGGCGCCATCGGGGTGACCCTGCTCGCCGAGCCCGCCCCCGTGTGGGCGAACCCGGTGCGCCCGGTGGCCGACGACCTCGACGTCTACGTGATCGTCACCGACGGCATGCGGCCCGACGAACTCAACCCGGCCCAGGCGCCCACCCTGCACCGATGGGCCTCCGAGGGGACGCGGTTCACCGACGCCTCCTCCGTGATGATCGCCGAGACCCTGCCCAACCACGCCGCCATGGTCACCGGGGTGCTGCCCGCGCGCAACGGGGTGCCCGCGAACGCCGTCTGGGACCACGCGCTCGGGGACGAGAGGACCCTCGACCGACCCGACGACCTGCGGGCCCCCACGGTGCTGGACCGCATCCGGACCGAGGCGGGCCTGACCACCGCGAGCGTGCTCAGCAAGGACTACCTCCACGGCCTGTTCGGCGGCCGCGCGAGCGTGCAGTGGGCACCCTTCCCGCTGGTCCCGATCACCGACCACTCACTCGACTGGTTCACCGTCGAGGCCCTCAAGCAGACCATCACCGACCACGCCCCGCGGATGACGTTCGTCAACCTCGGCGACATGGACCGCTTCGGCCACATGGACCTCTCCGGCACCTCACTGCGACTGGCCCGCAACCAGGCGGTGTACAACTCGGACCACAAACTCTGGGACCTCGAGCAGTTCCTGCGGTCCACCGGCCGGTGGGAACGGTCGGTGCTCATCGTCCTGGCCGATCACGGCATGGACTGGTCGGAGCCGCTGCGCCTCATCAGTGCCGCTGGCGCGATCGACGCCGACCCCGCGCTGCGCGGCCGCGTCGGGATCGCCCAGAACGGGGGCGCCGACACCTTCGCCTACCTCGGCCCCGCCGGAGAACGCGACGCCACCCTGGCGCGCCTACGTGAGGTCGTCGGCGCGCTCCCGGGCGTCAACCGCCTCTACGACCCGGCCGAACTCGACCTGGGAGAGCGCGGTGGCGACCTCGTGGCCACCTGCCACCCGGGATGGCGGTTCTCCGATCCCACCCCGTTCTCCAACCCCATCCCCGGCAACCACGGGCACGAGGTCACCCTCGGCATCCCGTTCTTCGTCGCCGGCGGGCACCGGATCGTCCGCCGGGGGCAGGTCGTCGACCGCCCGGTGCGCACCCTCGACGTGGCGCCGACGGTGGCCCGGCTGTTCGGACTCGACCACTCCGGGATGGACGGGCGTCCGGCGCTCGAGGCGTTCCACCTCTGAGACGCCCGGGGCCGCCCGCCCCGGGTACTACTCGGCTGCGGCCCCGGCCGGGGCGGCCTGCCCGCGCTGGACCGGCTTGGCGTCGATGCCGGACTCCTTGCGCTGCTGGGTGGTGATCGGCGCGGGAGCGTCGGTCAGCGGGTCGACCCCGCCGCCGGACTTGGGGAAGGCGATGACGTCGCGGATGGACTCGGTTCCGGCCAGCAGCGCACAGATGCGGTCCCAGCCGAAGGCGATGCCACCGTGCGGCGGGGCGCCGTAGGAGAAGGCGTCGAGCAGGAAGCCGAACTTCTCCTGTGCCTCCTCCTGCGAGATACCCATGACGCCGAAGACCCGCTCCTGGACGTCCTTGCGGTGGATACGGATGGACCCGCCGCCGATCTCGTTGCCGTTGCACACGATGTCGTAGGCGTAGGCCAGGGCCGATCCCGGATCGGTGTCGAACGTGTCGAGGTGCTCGGGCTTGGGCGAGGTGAACGCGTGGTGCACGGCGGTCCACGCACCCGAACCGACCGCCACGTCACCGGCGGCGGTGGCGTCGTCCGCGGGCTCGAACATCGGGGCGTCGACGACCCAGGTGAACGCCCACGTGGTGGGGTCGATCAGGCCGAGCTTCTCGGCGATCTCACCGCGTGCCGCACCGAGGAGCGCGCGGGTGGACTTGACCGCTCCCGCGCCGAAGAAGATGCAGTCCCCCGGCTCCGCGCCGACGTGCGCCGCGATCCCGGCGCGTTCGGAATCCGACAGGTTCTTGGCGACGGGGCCGCCGAGCTCGCCGTCCTCACCGACGAGGATGTACGCCAGGCCCTTGGCGCCGCGCTGCTTGGCCCACTCCTGCCAGGCGTCGAGCTGGCGACGGGGCTGCGACGCGCCGCCCTTCATGACGACCGCGCCGACGTACGGCGCCTTGAACACCCGGAACGGGGTCTCGGCGAAGAACTCCGTGCACTCGACCAGTTCGATGTCGAACCGCAGGTCCGGCTTGTCCGAACCGTAGCGACGCATCGCCTCGTCGTAGGTCATGCGCGGGATGGGAGTCGAGATCTGATACCCGGCGGTGGCCCACACCTCGGTGAGGATCTCCTCGGCCACGGCGATCACGTCGTCCTGGTCGACGAAGCTCATCTCCACGTCCAGCTGAGTGAACTCCGGCTGGCGGTCGGCCCGGAAGTCCTCGTCCCGGTAACAGCGCGCGAGCTGGTAGTACTTCTCCATCCCGGCCACCATGAGCAGCTGCTTGAACAGCTGCGGAGACTGCGGAAGGGCGTAGAACGTCCCCGGCTGTAGGCGCGCCGGCACGAGGAAGTCACGCGCCCCCTCGGGCGTCGAGCGGGTCAACGTGGGCGTCTCGATCTCCACGAAGTCGTGGCGCGCCATGACGTTGCGGGCGGCGGCGTTGACCTTCGACCGCAGGCGCAGTGCGGCACCCGGGCCCTCACGCCGCAGGTCGAGGTAGCGGTGACGCAGGCGCGCCTCCTCGCCGACCTCGTCGTCGAGCTGGAACGGCAGGGCCGCGGCCTCGCCGAGGACCTCGAACGAGGTCACGTCGACCTCGATCTCACCCGAGGCGAGGTTCGGGTTCTCCGAACCCTCCGGACGGCGGTCCACCACGCCGGTGACGGCCACGCAGTACTCGTTGCGGAGGCGGTGTGCGCGCTCGGCGACGTCCTCCGAGCGGAACACCACCTGGCAGACGCCGGTCGAATCGCGGAGATCGACGAAGATGACCCCGCCGTGATCCCGGCGGCGCGCGACCCAGCCGGCCAGGGTGATGGTCTCCCCTGCGTCGGCGGCTCGGAGCTGGCCGGCGGAATGGGTGCGCAGCACTGCGGTTGTCCTCTCGTCGGGAAAAGTCGTGTGGTCGGCGAACACCGGAACGGACCCACCGCCGGATGAGCGGTCGGCCCCGGGTTCGGACGAGGGACAGTCTACGTCCACCCGCGTGCGTTCCCCGTCTCGGCTGCGACCGCGTACCGCCAGCCCATACAGTGATCCGACAAGCACCGCGGTGGTGCGGCGTGCCCGGGTGGACCGGCGACCGGTGTGGACGAGAGGCGACGATATGACGTTCCGGCAGAGCGGGAGACTGGACACCAGCGGGGTCTCCGGCGGGGGCCGCGGAGGCCGAGGGGGTCGCCGGGGGATGGCGGTCGGCGGCGGTGTCGGCGGCCTCGTCGTCGTCGTCATCGCGTTGTTCCTCGGCATCGACCCCGGCCAGCTCGGACTCGACGGCGGCGGTACGGACCGGGGCGCCACCGGCGGCCGGGCACAGACCTCCGACTCCGCGCAGCAGTTCCAGGCCCACATCGACCAGTGCGACCTGCAGCAGGCCAACACCGACACCATCTGCCGCATCGTCGCCACCACGGAGAGTCTGGAGGACGTCTGGACGGCCCAGTTGCCCGATCAGATCGGGATGCGCTGGATCCAGCCCCACACCAACATCTTCACCGGCGCCATCGACACCGGATGTGGTGCGGCCTCCTCCGACATCGGGCCGTTCTACTGCCCGGCCGACGAGAACGTGTACTTAGACCCTGCGTTCTTCGATCGGGTCCTCGTGGGCCAGCTCGGTGGATCACCCTCCGGTGCGGCGCAGATGTACGTCGTCGCCCACGAGTTCGGCCACCACCTGCAGACCATGCTCGGGGACATCCGCCGGTCACAGCAGGACCCGCAGGGTCCCTCCTCGGGTGCGGTCCGGGTCGAGCTCCAGGCCGACTGCTACGCCGGGCTGTGGGCCCACTACGCGACCTCGACCCCGGCGCCCGACGGCGGCCCGCCGCTGCTGGAGAGCCTGACCGGGAGTGACGTCGACGCGATCATCCAGACCGCCGAGGCGATCGGCGACGACCACATCCAGCGGTCCGGCGGCGCACGCGTCGACCCGGGCTCGTGGACCCACGGGTCCTCCGAGATGCGCCGGCAGTGGTTCCTCACGGGTTACGAGCAGGGCTCGATGCAGGCCTGCGACACCTTCCGCGCCCAGCTCTGAGGCGCCCGGCTCTGACGCGCCCAGCTCTGATGCGCGGGCGGGGCTCCTGTCGACCGGTGTCGCCGGTCGACCGACCGGCCGCGGTCAGCGGGCGACGGCCCTGGTCACATGATCGACGAGACCCTCCAGCGGCACCGGTTCCTGCTCGCCGGTGGCCATCGTCTTGACGACGGCCGTGGAGGTGGCGAGCTCGTTCTCCCCGACGACGACGGTGATCGCCGCGCCGGAGCGGTCCGCCGCCTTGAAGGCGCCCTTCATGCCCCGGTCCCCGTACGCCATATCCGCGCGGAGCCCACTTCGGCGGAACTCGGCGAGGACGGGCACCAGAGTCGCCTTGGCCTGCGCGCCGAGAGCGACCGCGTACACGTCGACGCGCCCCTCGGCCGCCGGGTCGATCCCCTCGGCCTGCAGTGCCAACACCGTGCGGTCCACACCGATACCGAACCCGATGCCGGACAGCGCCTGGCCGCCGAGCTGCTCCATCAGGCCGTCGTAGCGGCCACCGCCACCGATCCCGGACTGGGCGCCGAGGCCGTCGTGCACGAACTCGAAGGTCGTCTTGGTGTAGTAGTCCAGGCCCCGCACCATGCGGGGATTGACCTCGTACGCGACGCCCAGCGCGTCCAGGTGCGCCCGCACGGTCGCGAAGTGCTCGGCGCTCGCCTCGGACAGGTGATCGATCATCAGTGGAGCGCCCTCGAGCTGGGCACGCACCTCGGGGCGCTTGTCGTCCAGGACGCGCAGCGGATTGACCCGAGCGCGTTCCCGCGTCGCCTCGTCGAGGTCCAGGCCGGAGAGGAAGTCCTGGAGCCGTTCCCGGTAGTCGGGGCGGCACGTCTCGTCCCCGAGTGAGGTGACCTCGAGGCGGAACCCGGTGAGTCCGAGGGAGCGGAACGCCTCGTCCGCCACGGCGATCACCTCGGCGTCCAGGGCCGGGTCGTCGACGCCGATCGCCTCGATGCCCACCTGCTGGAGCTGGCGGTACCGCCCGGCCTGGGGACGCTCGTACCGGAAGAAGGGGCCCGCGTAGCAGAGCTTGACCGGGAGCTGGCCCCGGTCCAGCCCGTGCTCGATCACCGCGCGCATGACCCCGGCCGTGCCCTCGGGGCGCAGGGTGACGCTCCGGCCGCCCCTGTCGGAGAACGTGTACATCTCCTTGGACACCACGTCCGTCGACTCCCCCACGCCGCGTGCGAACAACGCCGTGTCCTCGAAGATCGGCAACTCGACGTGCCCGTACCCGGCGCGACGGGCGGCGGTGGTGATGGCGTCCCGGACCGTCACGAACCCGGCGGACGCCGGAGGCACGTAGTCGGGAACACCCTTGGGTGCCTTGAGTGCGGTCTTCTTGGCGTTGCCGGTCACTGGTGAGGCGTCCTTGGGTCTCGAGGGGCGGGTAGGGATGGTGGGTCTAGAGGTCGCGCAGGAACGGATTCGACCGACGCTCACGACCGATGGTCGTGGACGGCCCGTGCCCGGGCAACACCACGGCGTCGTCGTCCAGAACGAGGAACTTCTTGGCGATGGACTGCATGAGCACCTCGGTGTCCCCCGCCGGCAGATCGGTGCGTCCCACACCGTCCTGGAACAGTACGTCCCCACCGAGCACGACCAGCCGGGGTCCGTCCTCGGTCTGCACGGTGATCCGGAACGAGACCGAGCCGGGGCTGTGACCCGGGACGTGGTCCACGTCGAAGGTCATCGAGCCGATGGTGAGGGTGTCGCCGTCGAACACCTCGATGACCTCGGCCGGCTCCGTGAAGGTGACGCCCTTGAGCATCGCCGACAGGTCGAGCGAGAGGCCCTTGCCCGGATCGGAGAGCATCTCGCGGTCCTCGGGGTGGATGTAGGCGGGGACCCCGTAGTGATCCGCCACCTGCCGCGCGTTCCAGATGTGGTCGAGGTGCCCGTGTGTGAGCAGGACCGCGCGGGGTCGGAGCCCGGCCTCGGAGATCTGACGGCGGACCTGCTCCTCCGCGTCCTGCCCCGGGTCGACGACCACGCAGTCGCCCGCGTCGTCCGCCACGATGTAGCAGTTGGTCTGGAACATCCCGGCGGGGAAACCGACGATCTGCACGTCCCGTACTCCCTTTCTCGACACTGTCGGCGCCGTTCGGCGCCCGGTGCCGGGCAACGGCGCCCGACACCGGAGTGGCGTTCGGCCGTCACTACCCGACCTGGTAGACAAGGACCCTGGGCTGGACCGCCGCGTGGGGCTCTTCACGGAGTCCCACCGTACGGGTCCGCCCGTGGAGTCCCAGCCTAGTCCAGGTCCCCAGGAGGGTCAGTGTCCACCAACCAGGAACGCCGAGCCGAGGCGCGCCAACGTCTGCGTGAGCAGATGGAGGCGCAGGCGCGCCGCGAGAAGCAGCTGAAGATCGCCGGTGCCTCGGTCGTGGTGGTGGTCCTCCTCGGCATCGTGGGCGTCGTGGTCTGGAACAAGGCGGAACAGTCTCGCGCCGAGCAGTACGCCGCCGACTGGGTGACCTGCGAGTACCCGCAGGACACCAGTCCCATGGAGAAGGTCGACCCGGCGGAGTTCGAGGACCAGGGGCCCGAGATCGTCGCCGAGGCGCGTCGTTTCAACGAGCAGGTCGACGAGATCGAGGAGTCCAAGCGCGAGGTGGACCCCCCGACCGGGGACCAGCCCCGGAGAGGGACGGCCGAGATCGTCGTGACCACCGGTAGCGGTGAGATCCCCCTGACGCTCGACCGTGAGGGCGCCCCCTGCAACGTCGCGAGCTTCGTGCACCTCGCCGAGCAGGAGTACTTCGACGACACCGAGTGCCATCGACTGACGCAGGGCGGTGAGGGTTCGCAGCTCTCCGTCCTGCAGTGTGGTGACCCGACGGGGACCGGGCTCTCGGGCCCCGGGTATTCGATCGTGGACGAGCCGCCCACCGACCTCCCCGTGGCCGAGGACGGGTCGGGGATGTCGGTCTACCCGCGCGGCACGGTCGCCATGGCCAAGTCACAGGCTCCGAACAGCGCCGGGAGTCAGTTCTTCCTCGTGTACGAGGACTCCATGCTTCCTCCCGAGTACTCCGTGATGGGCACGATCGGCGAGTCCGGCCTGGAGGTTCTCGACGAGATCGCCGATGCCGGGACGAAGAGCGACGACCAGAGCGATCCGGACTACGAGGCACCACGCCGCCCGGTGGTCATCGAGAAGGTCACGGTCGGCGCCCAGGAGGGCCTGCCCGAGGCGTGAACCCGTAGCACCCGGCCGTGAGTTCCGGCCCCGGCCTCCCGGCCGGGGCCGACGCCGTCCCACCGGGTCCGCGGAGGCCGGCCGGGTCCGCGACCGTCGGTTGCGGAGGGGTCGGTCAGCCGCGGAGGCGTCGGTCAGTTCGAAGTCATCCGGTAGACGTCGAAGACGCCTTCGACCTTGCGGACCGCACCGAGGACGTGACCCAGGTGTTTGGGGTCGGCCATCTCGAAGGTGAACCGGGAGATCGCCACCCTGTCGTCGCCCGCGGTCTGCACCGAGGCGGAGAGGATGTTGACCTTCTCGTCGGCCAGCACCTTGGTGATGTCGGAGAGCAGACGGTGACGGTCGAGGGCCTCCACCTGGATGGCGACGAGGAACACCGCGCCCGGCTGGGGCGCCCACTCGACCTTGACCAGTCGCTCCGGCTCCCGGTGCAGGTCGGAGGCGTTGGTGCAGTCGGTGCGGTGCACGCTGACCGAGCCGCCGCGCGTGATGAAGCCCAGGACCTGGTCCCCCGGCACCGGGGTGCAGCAGCGGGCGAGCTTGGCGTGGACGTCTTCCACACCGCCCACGAGTACGCCGGCCCCGGAGGTGGTGGGGCGGGGCGGGGTCATGGTCTTGTCACGTGACCGGTCGGCGAGTTCCTCGGTGACCTCGTCCACGCCGCCGTGGGCGGCGATGAGACGACCGACCACGGTCTTGGCGGAGACGTGGTTCTCCCCGATCGCCGTGTAGAGCGCGGTGACGTCGGCGAATCCGAGCTCGCGGGACACGCCGGCGAGCGACTCGTTGGAGAAGATGCGGTGGACGGGGACCCCGCCCCGTCGGACCTCACGGGTGATGAGGTCCTTGCCCCGCTCCAGGGCCTCCTCGCGGCGCTCCTTGGCGAACCACTGCCGGATCGAGCTCTTGGCGCGGCCGGAGACCACGAACTTCTGCCAGTCCAGGCTGGGGCCGGCGTTGTGGTCCTTGGAAGTGAAGACCTCCACCACCTCGCCGTTCTCGAGCGGGCGCTCGAGGGCGACGAGTTTGCCGTTGACCCGTGCCCCGATGCAGCGGTGACCGACCTCGGTGTGGACCGCGTAGGCGAAGTCCACGGGCGTGGCGCCGACCGGCAGGTTGATGACGTCTCCCTTGGGGGTGAAGACGAAAATCTCCTTGCTGGTCATCTCGAAGCGCAGGGAGTCCAGGAATTCGCCGGGATCGGCGGCCTCGCGCTGCCAGCTGAGCAGTTGCCGCATCCACGCCATCTCGTCGACCTCGGCGGGGTCGCCGTTGTGCTTGCCGCGGGTCTCCTTGTAGCGCCAGTGCGCCGCGATGCCGTACTCCGCGTTGCGGTGCATCTCGTGGGTGCGGATCTGGATCTCGAGGGGTTTGCCGTCGGGTCCGATCACGGTGGTGTGCAACGACCGGTACACGCCGAAGCGGGGCTGGGCGATGTAGTCCTTGAACCTCCCCGGCATCGGCTTCCACGTCGAGTGGACGACCCCGATCGCGGCGTAGCAGTCGCGCACGTCCTCGCACAGGACACGAATGCCCACGAGGTCGTGGATCTCGTCGAACTCCCGACCGCGCACGATCATCTTCTGGTAGATCGACCAGTAGTGCTTGGGTCGGCCCTCGACCCGCGCCTGGATGTGCGCTTTCTCGAGGTCCGCCCTGACCCGGTTGGTCACCGTTTGTAGGTAGACGTCGCGGCTGGGGGCCCGGTCGGCGACGAGCCGCACGATCTCTTGGTACTTCTTCGGCTCGAGGATCGCGAAGGCGAGGTCCTCGAGTTCCCACTTGATGGTCGCCATCCCCAGCCGGTGCGCGAGCGGGGCGATCACCTCGAGGGTCTCCCGCGCTTTCTTGACCTGCTTCTCGGGCGGCAGGAACCGCATCGTGCGCATGTTGTGCAGGCGGTCGGCGACCTTGATCACCAGGACGCGCGGGTCGTGTGCCATCGCGATGATCATCTTGCGGATGGTCTCCGCCTCGGCGGCCTCGCCGAACTCGACCTTGTCCAACTTGGTGACGCCGTCCACCAGATGGGCGACCTCACCGCCGAAGTCGGCCTCCAGCCGTGCGAGCGAGTAGTCGGTGTCCTCGACCGTGTCGTGCAGCAGCGCCGCCACGAGCGTCGTGGTGTCCATCCCCATCTCCGCGCAGATGGTCGCCACGGCGAGTGGATGGGTGATGTAGGGGTCGCCGGATTTGCGGTAGACGCCCTCGTGTTGCTTCTCGGCGAGCGTGTACGCGCGGGCCAGCAGACCGACGTCGGCCTTGGGGTGGTGTATCCGGTGGACGCGCACCAGCGGTTCGAGAACCGCCGGTGTGGAGGTGACGGTCAGTCCCGAGGTGAGGCGGCGCGCCCACCGCGCTCGCACCCGTCGACCGGCGGACGGGCGGTTGCCCGGGATCACGGGGAGCGGTTGGGTCGCGGACTGGGGTGCCGGGGGCCGGGGTGTCGAGGGCTGGGGTGTCGAGGGCTGGGGTTGAGCCGTCTGTCCGGGTTGCGCGCCCCCGTCCGGATGCCCGGCAGGGTCCTGCCGTTGCGTCATCTCCGGCTCCTCCCTCCAGTTCCGGGCCGTCAGGAACGGCCGGCGGTCACGCGACCGTGAGGCAGGTCAGCGGTGTGGCGGCCAGTCTATCCCGCCCCCCGAGGCCGGGGACCTCGAGTACCACGGACAGCCCCGCGACGATCGCCCCACAGTCCTCCAGCAGACCGACCGCGGCGGTGAGGGTCCCCCCGGTGGCGAGGACGTCGTCGACGACGAGGACGCGCTTCCCCCCGAGATCGAGCCCGTCCGCGGGGAGTTCCAACGTGGCGGCGCCGTACTCGAGCTCGTAGGACCGCGAATGCACCGGTGGCGGGAGCTTGCCGGCCTTACGGATGGCCAGGACCCCGGTGTGTAGCCGCACGGCTGCCGCGCCGGCGAGCAGGAACCCCCGGGCGTCGAGCCCGGCGACGTAGTCCACACTGCCGATCTCGTGCCCGGCGATCAGCCCGGCGACGACGGCATCGAAGCCGTCGGCGTCCGCGAGGACCGGAGTGAGGTCGCAGAACTGGACGCCCGCGGAGGGGAAATCCTCGACGCGACGCATCAACCGCTCCACGGCCGAACTGATGGCAGGTGAGACGGGGCTGAGAGTTGGTTCGGTCATGCGGCGGCCTCGGCCTTCTCGCGTCGGGCCAGGACCTTGGCGGTCTGGCGTCTGATCTCCGGATCGCGGTTCTTGAGCGACACCAGCAGGGGTGTGGCGAGGAATACCGAGGAGAAGGTGCCGGTGATGATCCCCACCATCTGGACGAGTGCCAGATCCATGAGGGTGCCCACCCCGAGGATCCACACGGCGATCACGACCAGCGCCAGCAGGGGCAGCACGCCGATGATGGTGGTGTGGATCGAACGCATGAGGGTCTGGTTGACACCCAGGTTCGCCTCTTCGGCATAGGTGCGGCTCGCGGTGTGTCTGATGCCGCGGGTGTTCTCCTCGACCTTGTCGAACACGATCACCGTGTCGTACAGCGAGAAGCCGAGGATGGTCAGCAGACCGATCACGGTGGCCGGGGTGACCTCGAAGCCGACGAGAGAGTAGACACCGGCGGTGGTCAGTACGTCGAACAGCAGGGCGACGATGGCTGCGGTGGCCATCCGCCACTCGAAGCGGAACGCGATGTAGGCGAAGACGATGACGAGGAACACCCCGAGAGCGATCAGTGCGTTCTCGGTGACCTGTCCTCCCCAGCTCTCCGAGCGCGCGGAGTCGCCGATCGCCTCCACTGAGGCGTCACCGTCGGCCGTGACCGGCCGGAACTCCTCGAAGAGGGCGTTCTTGGCCGCACGGATCTCGTCGCTGGTGAGGAACCGCGTCTCCACCTCGACGATGCGCGCGTCCCCGGCTCCGACGATCTGCACCGTCTGCGGTTCCTCACCCACCGACTCCTCGACCACCGCGGCCACGCGGCTCTTGTCGTGGTCGGCTGCGGGCATGGTGAGCTTGGTGCCACCGGTGAAGTCGATACCGAAGCTGAAGCCACGGAAGATGATGCTCGCCAGGCAGATCGCCACGATCACGGTGGTGAGGACGTAGAACCTCCGGCGGTTCGGGACGATGCCGAACGCCCCGGTCCCCGTGTAGAGCCGCGTGAACAGACTGTCGGACCGGCCGGCGGGGGCGGCGGCGCCGCTCCCGGGCTCGGTGGTCGTGGGAGTGCTCATCGGCCCTCCTCCTCATCGGTGGCGGGACGCTCGGTGCGCGGTTCGGTGATGGTGTCGCCGCCCGGGCCGCGGATGGTCGCGGTGACCCCGCGGCCCCGGCCCTGCTCGAGATCGCTCTCGGTCTTCCGGTCGATGCGGCGCTGTTCCGCCGCGGCTGCCTGGAGGTTCTCCATCCGTCCCATCCCGTTCGCCCAGGTCTTGGCGAAGGTGGGTTTGGTGGAGGCGAGGTAGACGAGCGGCCAGGTCACGGTGAACGCGACGAAGACGTCCATGATGGTCGTGAGGCCCAGGGTGAACGCGAATCCGCGCACCTCGCCGCTGGCCAGCAGGTAGAGCACCAGCGCTCCGATGAGGCTGACCATGTTGCCGGTGACGATGGTGCGGCTGGCACTCTTCCAGGCCCGCGGCACCGCGGATCTGAAACGGTGGCCGTCCCGCAGTTCGTCCTTGATGCGCTCGAAGAACACGACGTAGGAATCGGCGGTCATGCCGATACCGATGACGAGGCCCGCGATGCCCGCGAGGTCGAGGCTGTAGTCGACGGTGTATCCGAGGAACACCAACAGGATGTAGGTGAGCAGGAACGACAGGGCCAGCGAGAGGAACGCCAGCACACCGAGCAGGCGGTAGAAGAAGGCCGAGTACGCCAGTACCAGCAGGAATCCGATGGCGCCCGCGAGCAGGCCCGCCTCGAGCGAGGCCAGACCGAGGGACGCCGGGACGTTGTCGACGTTGGGGTCCTCGAAGGAGATGGGCAGGGCACCGTAGCGCAGGTTCGCGGCGAGAGAGGCCGCCTCGTCCGTGCTGAAGTCACCGGTGATGGAGGTCGCCGAACCGACCGGCGTGACGCCCTGGACGACGGGCGCGCTGATGACCTCGCCGTCGAGGAGGATGGCGATCTGGCGCTGGAGGTTCTCCTGGGTCAGCCGCGACCAGGTGGCGCTGCCCTGCTCACCGGGTCCGGCGTTGAACCGGAAGGAGACCTCGTTCTTGGCGGCCTGCTGGTTGAACCCGGAACTGACGGAGTCCTTGACGATCTGCTGCCCGTCGAGCCGCTGGCCGTCCTCTGGTTCCCCGATCAGCAGCGGGACCGGGCCGAGGACGTACTTGGCGCCCTCACCGCAGGCGATGAGGGCCTGGGACGGGTCGTCGAAGCCGGCCAGGACATCGCGCTCCGGGCAGCGGAAGGTCGCGAGGGTCTCGGTGAGCTCCTGCGGGTCGCCCTGGCGGAGCTCGCGGGCCTCCTCGACCTCCCTTGCGACGGCGTCGCGGTCCCCCTTGGCGGCGGGCACGGGCTCGACGTCGCCCTCGGCGACGGGCTGGACCTGCAGCACGGGACGGATCGTCAGTTGCGAGGTGGTGCCGAGGTCACGGGCCTGGCTGGAGTCCTCACCGGGGACCGTGAGGACGATGTTGCTGCCCTCGATGACGACCGAGGTCCCGGCGACGCCGAGCCCGTCGACCCGGTCGCGGATGATGTCCTGGGCCAGTCGCAAGTCGGCCTCGTCGGGGTCCCCCTTGGGGATCAGCGTGACGCGGGTACCGCCCTGCAGATCGATGCCCAGCTTGGGCGTCAGGCCGCGCTCGGCGACGGCGAAGGCGCCGAGGAAGATGATGAACAGCACCAGGAAGAACGCGGACAGCAGCGCCCACGGTCTGGGGCGGGCGTCGGCGCCTCGAGGACGAGCTGGTGACACAGGTGATCTCTCTCGGTCTTCGTCTGGGGCCTCCGGCCGGAGGGCCCCATTACACTACTCGCCGGTCGTGGCCTACAGGGAATCCGCGGCACCGGTGCCGGTGTCGGCTCCGGGGGGCGTACCGGCGTCGATCTTCTCGCGGATGACGCGACGGTCCCACTGGGTGTGGACACCCTCCGCGATCTCCAGTTCCACGGTCTCGTCTCCCACGGAGACGATGGTCGCGCGGAGGCCCGAGGTGGTGAGCACACGATCGCCCGCCGTCAGTGAGGCCTGCATCTCCCGCATGTCCTTCATCGCCCTGCGTTGTCTCGTGCTCTGCAGGACCATCAGCACGATCAGCACGACGATCATCAACGGCAGCAGCAGTTCCAGTCCCATTCGGGTCCTCCTGACATGGACCCGCCGGTTCCGGGTCGCTGGCGGGTCCGGGCTACGGACGGTCTCGTCCGAGGATGCCAGCCCGGGGCTCAGCCGCGCGCGCCGGGGCCCCGGTCGACCTCGACCGGCAACATCGGGTCCCCGGCCGCCCTGTCGGGCCCTGGCCGGGTGAGGGCCAGGTGCTCCCACGCCGCGGCGGTCGCGATGCGCCCGCGGGGGGTGCGTGCGAGCAGACCCGCCCGGACGAGGAAGGGTTCGCACACCTCCTCGAGGGTGGTGGACTCCTCCCCCACCGCCACGGCCAGGGTGCTCAGCCCCACCGGGCCCCCCTCGTGCTGGACGAGGAGCGCCCTGAGGACCGCGCGGTCGAGACGGTCGAGACCCAGCTCGTCCACCTCGTACACCTCGAGGGCGGCCCTGGCGACGGGCACGGTGATGCGACCGTCGGCCCGGACCTCGGCGAAGTCGCGGACCCGTCGCAGGAGCCGGTTGGCGATCCGGGGTGTGCCCCGCGACCGGCCGGCGATCTCCAGCGCGGCATCGGGCTCCACGGGGATGGCGAGGATGTCCGCGGCGCGGGTGACGATCCTGGCGAGGTCGGTGTCCGTGTAGAAGTCCATGTGCGCGGTGAACCCGAACCTGTCGCGCAGCGGACCGGTCAGCGCTCCGGATCGCGTGGTGGCACCGACCAGGGTGAACGGGGCGATCTCCAGCGGGATCGAGGTGGCACCGGGCCCCTTGCCCACCATGATGTCGATCCGGAAGTCCTCCATCGCGAGATAGAGCATCTCTTCGGCCGGGCGCGCGATGCGGTGGATCTCGTCGATGAACAGCACGTCGCCCTCGATGAGATTGGACAGCATCGCGGCGAGGTCACCGGGTCGTTCGAGGGCGGGACCGGAGGTGATCCGCAGCGATCCACCGAGTTCCGCCGCGACGATCATCGCGAGACTCGTCTTGCCCAGCCCGGGCGGCCCGGAGAAGAGCAGGTGGTCGGGCACGACCCCGCGGCGGGTGGCGGCGGTGAGGACCAGGTCCAGTTGCTCCCGGACCGTCTCCTGACCGATGAACTCGCCCAGGCTGCGGGGTCGGAGGGCACCCTCGACGTCGGTGTCGAACGGGGTCGCGGACGCGGACAGCTCGCCCTCGTGGCCCGCCCCGTCGTCGGCGCCGGGGGAACGCCCGTCGCCGGGCGCGTCGAACGGTCCCGCCATCAGCGCTTACCGAGTGATTTGAGGGCCAGTCGCAGGGCCTGCGCCGGGTCGAGGTCCGGCTCGGCCGCGAGCACCGCGGTGGCGGTCTTCTCGGCCTCCGCGGAAGAGAAGCCCAGGCCCTCGAGTGCCTCTGCGACCTCGGTCGCGGCCGACCCGCCTGTCGTGCCGCTCTGGATCCCCACGGAGCCACCGTCCGCCACGGGCCCGACTTTGTCCTTGAGCTCCAGCACCATGCGTTCGGCCGTGCGCTTGCCCACGCCGGGGACGCGGGTCAACGCCCTGACGTCCCCGGTTCCGAGAGCCCGGACGAGGGCCTCCGGCTCGAGGGTCGCGACGATCGCCAGTGCCAGTCGTGGTCCGACGCCGGAGACGGTCTGCACGGTGAGGAACAACTGACGCGCGTCCACCGAGTCGAATCCGTACAGGGTGAGCGAGTCCTCGCGCACCACCAGCTCCGTGTGGAGCATCCCCTCCGCCCCGCGCCGGAGACCGGCGAGCGCCGCGGGGGTCGCGTGCACGAGCACCCCGACTCCCCCGGTCTCCACCACGCAGCGGTCCAGGCCGATCTCGGCCACGGTCCCCCGGATCGAGGCGATCACCAGCGCACTCCCTTCGTCCGCGCCATGCCCCGGGCCGCGGCCCGGGCGCGCTCCTGATCGGCGGCCGCGCTGCGACCACCGTGTGCGTTCGACGTG
>NZ_JAALDT010000360.1:0-2893 GCF_014144995.1 Dietzia sp. DQ11-71
GGACGCCGCCAAGACCGGCGCACCGGCGGCGATCGTGGTCCGCGTGGACCTCGACCAGCTGGCCACGCTCGCCGGCTGCGGCGAGACCGACGGTGGAATCCGCGTACCCGTGCCCCAGGCGCTGGCCATGGCCCGTGGCAACCACTGGTTCCTGGCCCTGTGCGACAAGGAGATCGACCTGCGACTGTTCCGCAGTCGCCGCACCGCCTCCCGCTACCAACGCCTGGCCCTGTTCGCTGCCTACGGAGGCTGCACACACCCCGACTGCGACCAGGACGCCCGACACTGCGAAGCCCACCACGCGGGCAGACCCTGGGCCGCCGGAGGCCTCACCAATATCGACGAACTCGCCCTGGCCAGCGGCGACTGCCACGCGATGATCCACGACACCGGCTGGTCCACCACCCCCGACTCGCGCGCGCCCCAGGGCGTCAGGTGGATCCCACCCGCCGGAACCTCCCGCGCGGCCGACCCGCCGCGGCCCAAACCCGGACCACCACCGCCCACACCGCTGGAAGCGCCGATACTCCCGTTCGCGCTCCTCCACGACCTCGACGCCGCGATCACTCGACGCCATGACGCAGTCCGGGAGGCGGCGTGATGACGCCCGGCGTGGGTGGGTCAGATGGGCAGCGTGGTGTTCGAGATGGCGAAGTCGCGCAGCCAGTCGATGAACAGCGCCCACCCGCCGGACAGCAGCAGCAGACCCACGATGATGAGCATGACTCCGCCGAAAACCTGAATGGTCCGGGTGTGCTTCTGCAGCCAGCCGACGGTCCGCATCGCCCAGGTGGAGCCGAACGCCACGATGATGAACGGAAGGCCCAGGCCGAGGCAGTAGGCGACGATCAGCAGCACTCCGCGCGCCGCGTCGACCCCGGTGCCCGCGGCGACCGAGAGCGCGGCAGCCAGGGTCGGACCCAGACACGGGGTCCAACCCAGGGCGAACACGGCGCCGAGCATCGGGGCGCCGATCCAGGTGGACAGCGACTTGGGCTGCATGCGGGTGTCCCGCTGCAGGGTGGGAACGAGGCCGATGAAGACGAGCCCCATGAGGATCGTCACCACGCCCCCGAGACGCTGCAGCAGTTCCTGCTGGGGTGCCAGGTACTGCACTGTGCCCAGCACCATGGCGCTGAGCATCACGAAGACCACGGTGAACCCGCCCACGAACAACAGCGACGCGCCCACCACTCGGGCTCGCGAGGACCGTCGGGTGCGGCGCTCCTCCATCGTCAGCGTGGCGGTGGCGGCCCGCTGTCGTTCGGCGGCGGCAGCGGTAGCCGGCGGACGCTCGGCGCCCACGACGCTGGCGAGGTATGCCAGATAACCGGGCACCAGCGGGATGACGCACGGCGAGGCGAACGACACGAGTCCCGCCAGGATGCACGCGCCCAGAGCCAGCAGGATCGGGCCACTGGCGACGGTCTGCTGGAACGTCTCCCCCACACTCTGTGCGAGCAGGATCGTCTCCGGGTTCACGTCTGGTCGACCTCCTCGGCGAGGAGCTCGCCGACGGTCTCGCGCAGCTCGTCGTCGGTGATCTCGGCCAGGTACACGGCGGCCACCCGGTGCTGCTTGTCGAGGATGATCGTCGCCGGCACCACGGACGTCGGGAAGCCTCGCAGCGCGGCGACCGCGGCGTTACTGGGATCCCAGATCGAGGGGAACGTGATGCCGTTGTCCTTGACGAAGTCCACCGGCTTCTGCCGGTTGGGGTCGCGCAGGTTGATGCCGAACACGGTGGCACCCTGGGGCTCGAATTCCTCCTGCAGGCGCTGCAGGTCGTCGGACTCGGCCCGGCACGGTCCGCACCACTGGCCCCACAGGTTGAGGATCACCACCTCGCCGGCGAAGTCCTCCTGCACGGTGAGGGTGCGGTCCGGGTCGAGCAGGTCGGGGCCGGTGAGCGTGGCGACGGGCTTGCGCTCGGCCGGGGGGTCGTAGTGGATCTCGATCTGCCCGTCGGGGCTGACGAACTCGAACGTCTCCGGGCCCACCACCACGGCGTCGTCGCCGGTCGCACAGCCGCCGACGAGGGCGCCGGTCACCAGCAGCGCGACGAGGGCGGCCTTGGGTTTGCGCATGATTCAGGCTCCAGTCTGCGACGGGTCGGATGCCCCCGCCGGTTCCGAATAGACGATGTCGCGCAGTGTCGTGCCCTCGAACACCAGCGAGGTGATCGAGGCCAGCGAGCACTGCCGCTTGCGCGGGTCGTGCCACAGGCGCCGCCCCTCGAGGAAGCGGCGTGTGGTGTAGACCGGCAGCTGGTGACTCACCAGGACGGCCTCGTGACCGCGGGCGGTGTCGAGGGTGGAGTACACGGCGCCGATCATGCGGTGCGCGATCTGCAGGTAGGGCTCACCCCACGACGGCCGCATCGGGTTGAGCAGGATCGGCCAGTACTGCGGGTCGCGCAGGGCGCCGCCGGGGCCGCCCACCTTGCGCCCCTCGAAGCGGTTGTCTGCTTCGATGATGTCGGCGTCGATCCCCACCGGAAGGCCCAGTGCCTCGGCGAGAGGGGCCGCGGTCTCCTGCGCACGCTGCAGCGGCGAGGCGACGATCGACACGATGTCGTGCCCCTGTCCCAGCACCCGGCCGACGGTCTCGGCCTGGCTCCGCCCCAGCTCGGACAGTCGGAACTCGGGCAGCCGCCCGTAGAGGATGCCCTCGGGATTGTGGACCTCACCGTGACGCGCCAGGTGCACGATCGTCTGCGTCTCGCCGGCGCGAGCCGAGGTGTCATGAGGGGTCGACGACGACGAGACCGGCTGCCCCGGAGCGGCGATCGTCCCCGGCTCGGCCCCGTAGGCCGCGGACCCCTCCGGCTGCGACTCGAGGGGAGGCACAGCCGGGGCCGCGGTGGCCCCGGACCCGCCCAGCGACGGCGGCG
>NZ_JAALDT010000361.1:0-6111 GCF_014144995.1 Dietzia sp. DQ11-71
CCAACCGGGCCGCCTCCACGGCGTGCTCGGGCCCGGCGCCGCGGTCGATACTCACGATGGCGCCGGTCCACACGCCGTGACGGCGCCCGGCGTCGGCCGCGGCCGGGAGGATGAACTCGAGCGCCTCCTCCGCTGAGCCGAACGCGACCGCCTTCTCGGGGATCGACGCGAACTCCAGCGCCACCACACCCTGCGCGGCGGCGTCGGCGACCACCTCGTCCAGTAGCCGCCCGACCCGCTCCGGGGTGTGCAGCAGGTCGATGAGCAGGCCGTACGCGCCGAGGAACGCGGTGAAGTCCGCATACTCCACGAGCGGCGGCGCCTCGATGCCGTCCTCCGCGCACCACTGCCTCAGGGTGGCCTCGCGCATCGCCGCCTCGAGGTGCACGTGCAGGTGCGCCTTGGGCAGCGCGGTGAAGCGGTCGCGGGCGCTCGTGCCGGGGGTCATTCCTCGGCCTTGACCTCGCGGGCCTCGTCGGCGACGTGCTGGTGGGTCATGGGGTCGGTGCCGTCCCACGAGGAGACGTTCCGCGCCTTGGGCAGGTCGTCGCGGTGGAACACCGGGTTGTGGCCCTTGGCCCGCTGCTGCAGGTAGTGCTGCAGGAGCGCCACCGCGAGACCGCCGAGCGGGATGATCGCGATGAGGTTGATGGTGGCCATGACGCCCATGAACAGGTCGGCGAGGTTCCAGATGAGGTCGACCGAGCCCAGGCTGCCACCGAGGACGGCGAGCACCACGAGGATGCGGAAGGTACGCAGTGCGGCGGGGTTGCCGCGCAGGAAGGTGATGTTGGCCTCGCCGTAGTACGAGTTGCCCAGGATGGAGGAGAACGCGAGGAAGAAGATGACCACCATGAGGAAGGGGACGCCCCAGTCGCCGACCGAGGCGGCCAGCGAGTCCTGGGTGAGCGTGATGCCCTCGCGGTCACCGCCGAACTCCGGGTTGGCCAGCAGGATGATGAAGGCGGTGGCCGAACACACGATGATGGTGTCGAAGTAGACGCCGAGCGTCTGGACGAGGCCCTGCTTGACCGGGTGGGAGACCGATGCGGTGGCGGCGGCGTTGGGCACCGAGCCCATGCCGGCCTCGTTGGAGAACAGTCCGCGGCGCATGCCCTGCATGATGGCCGCGCCGACCGCGGCGCCGGCGACCTCGCGGAGCCCGAGCGCGTGGCCGACGATGAGGGAGATCATCCCCGGGACCTCGGTGATGTTGAGGGCGACGACGACGAGGGCGACGACGATGTACGCCACCGCCATCACGGGGACCAGGATCTCGGTGACCGCGGACAACCGGCGGACGCCACCGAAGATGACGGCACCCACGACGAGGGCGAGGCCGATGCCGATGATCAGGCCCGGGGTGAAGCCCTCGAGGGAGAACTGGTTGCGGACGGACTGCGCGATCGAGTTGGCCTGGACGGCGTTGAACACGAACCCGTAGGTGACGGTGATGATCACGGCGAAGGCGATGGCCAGCGGCTTCCAGCCCAGCCCGTCGCGGATGTAGTACGCGGGTCCGCCCACGTAGGAGTCCTTGCCCTTGACCTTGTACAACTGCGCCAGGGTGGACTCGACGAACGCGGTGGCGCCGCCGATGATCGCCAGCAGCCACATCCAGAACACCGCGCCCGGCCCGCCGACCGTGATCGCGATCGCCACGCCGGCGACGTTCCCGGTGCCCACGCGGGAGGCGGCGGAGATGGTGAAGGCCCGGAAGGCGGAAATGCCCTTCTTGTCCTCCTCGATGTCCGACGGCTTCTCGAAGATCGCCCTGATCATCTCCGGGAACATCCGGATCTGGACGATGAGGGTGGTGACGGAGAAGTAGAGACCGGCGACGACGAGTAGCGCGATCACCGCGTACCAGTAGACGTCGTTGATGGACACGATGAAATCGGTGACAGCGCTCACACGGTGACGGTATCGGATCACGGCAGTTGAGGCGATCCGACCTACCCTGGGAGTCGTGACCGACTTCGCACCGACCGCCCCGGACGTCGCCCTGCTCTTCGAGGGCGGCGGTATGCGGGCGGTGCACACCGCGGGGGTCGTGGAGACGCTGATCGAGGCGGGCATCCACACCGGGTTGGTCGCGGGGATCTCGGCGGGTGCCTCCCATCTGGCGAACTACGTGTCGCGCGACGCGGTCCGGGCCCGCAAGAGTTTCGTGGAGATGGCGGCGGACCCGAACTTCGGCGACTGGCGAAGCTTCGCCCGCGGCAAGGGTCTGTTCAACGCCGAGTACATCTACGAGCAGGCCGGACTGCCGGACGAGGTGCTCCCGTACGACTTCGAGACGTTCGACGCCAGCGGTACCGAGGCGCGGATCGGGACGTTCCGCTGCTCCGACGGAGAGACCGTCTTCTGGGGCGAGGATGACATCACGTCGATGAGCGACCTCATGAGGATGGTCCGGTCGTCGTCGACGATGCCGGTGTGGATGCCGCCCGTGCTCATCGACGGCGAGTACTACGTCGACGGGGCGCTGGGTCACGACGGCGGGATCCCGCTGTCGGAGGCTCGCGACGCGGGGTACGACAAGTTCCTGGTGGTGCTCACCCAGCCGCACGGGTATCGGAAGATCCCGCCACGGCGGCTGACGCCGTTCTACCGCTCCTACTTCCGCCGGTTCCCGGCGGTGGGGGAGGCGCTGATGCACCGCTGGGCCCTCTACAACGAGACCCTCGACGAGATCGAGGCGTTGGAGGAGTCGGGCGAAGCACTGGTCTTCCGGCCGCACCGGGTGATGATCCGCAGCTACGAGCGGCGCGTCGACCGTCTCGCCGAGGCGTATGTCCTCGGGCGGGAGCAGGCCAGGCGTGAGGTCGACACCTGGCTCGACTTCTGCGGGATGTAAAGCGTCCGAAATCGCGACACGCCCCGGTGGCGAACCACCGGGGCGTGTCGAGTCAGATCAGGAGCCGAACAGCTCCGCGCCACCACTGAGGGTGCCGAGTACGTAGGCCGGGAGGCGCAGCAGGCCGTCGATGGCCGCCGAACCGAACGGCGCGGGGATGAGCTCGGCCGAGCCCGCTGCAAGTCCTGCCCAGAAATCAGAGAACATGGTGTGTCCTTTCGATGTGGTACCCACCAGCTGTGGGCTATGTCTCAGACACTACGGTCGGTCGCGGGGCCGACGCCACCGCCGAATCGTGACCTTTCCGCTCCTTAACTAATTGCCTAACCGTTATGCTGCATGGTTCCCACTTTATGAGGAAATGCCTAGGCTGACGGCGGGGCGTCTGGGGTGCGGATCCACCACAGGGATGGGTCGTCAGATCAGCTCCGGAAGGAGTGCATCATGGGAAGTCTCGTAGAGCTCGCCGGGTCGTCGATGGCGGCGGCCGGCAGTCTCGTACAGGAGTCCGGCTCGACCCTCGTGGATTCGGCGACGTTCCTCCCGTTCCACATCGTCCAGATCCTCTGGGGGACCCTGTTCGGCATCGCCGGGGATCTCGGCTCGACCTTGCCGGGGGCGTGAACTCGACGTCACCTGAGTGACGACGGGCGGGCGGGGGTCGGTTAGGTCACCCTGGATAGACAGACCAGTCTGTCCTGACTATTGTCGCGGTCATGACCGATACTGCAGCCGCCCCCCGCCCTGCTCGTCCCGCGCGGGCGCCCAAGCCGCAGGGGCAGTGGAAGATCGACGGCAAGCTGACGCTGAACCACAACGAGGAGTTCAAGCTCACCGACGACGCGCTCAACGTGCGCCAGCGGATCCTGGACACGTACTCCAAGGAGGGCTTCGCCTCGATCCCGTCGGACGACCTCTCCGGCCGTATGCGCTGGTGGGGCCTGTACACCCAGCGTAGGCAGGGTCTCGACGGCTCCCGCACTTCCAAGCTGGAGGCCGACGAGTTGCAGGACGAATACTTCATGATGCGCGTCCGTACCGACGGCGGCGCGGTCACCACCGACCAGCTGCGCGTGCTCGCGGGGATCTCGACCGACTTCGCCCGCGGCACCGCCGACATCTCCGACCGGCAGAACATCCAGTACCACTGGATCGCGATCGAGGACGTCCCCGCCGTCTGGCAGCGGCTCGAGGACGTGGGGATCGACACCGTCGAGGCCTGCGGCGACTGCCCGCGCGTCATCCTCGGCAGCCCGGTGGCGGGCGTGGCGGAGAACGAGATCCTCGACCCCACCCCGGTGATCGCCGAGATCAAGGCCAAGTACATCGGCACCCCCGAGTTCTCGAACCTGCCGCGCAAGTTCAAGTCCGCCATCACCGGCCACCCCAGCCTGGACGTGGTCCACGAGATCAACGACATCTCGCTGGTGGGCGTCGAGCATCCCGAGCTCGGTCCCGGTTACGACCTGTGGGTGGGCGGCGGCCTGTCCACGAACCCGCAGCTCGCGACCCGCATCGGCGTGTTCGTCCGCCAGGAGGAGGCCGCCGAGGTGTGGGCCGCCGTCGTGGGCATCTTCCGCGACTACGGCTACCGCCGCATGCGCACGCGCGCCCGGCTCAAGTTCCTCATCAAGGACTGGGGCGCCGAGAAGTTCCGCCAGGTCATGCAGGACGAGTACCTGGGCCGCGAGCTGCCGGACGGCCCGGCACCCCGCCGCGGTGTCGGCTCGGGTGACCACGTGGGCGTCTTCGAGCAGAAGGACGGCCGCTACTACGTGGGCGCCGCCCCGACCGTCGGCCGCGTGGGCGGCGAGAAGCTGGCGCAGGTCGCCGACCTCGCCGAGGCCGCGGGATCCAAGCGCGTCCGCTTCACCCCGCACCAGAAGCTGCTCGTGCTGGACGTCGAGCCGGACAAGGTCGACCAGCTGGTCGACGGACTGGCCGAGATCGGCATGTACGCCCGCCCGAGCTCGTTCCGCCGCGCCACCATGGCGTGCACCGGCATCGAGTTCTGCAAGCTCGCCTTCGTCGACACCAAGGACACGGCGACCGCGCTGGTCGACGAGCTGGAGCGGCGCTTCGCCGACGACGCGCCCCTGCGCACGCCGCTGTCGATCCACCTCAACGGCTGCCCCAACAGCTGCGCCCGGATCCAGACCGCCGACATCGGGCTCAAGGGACAGCTGCTCGACGGTGACACCCCCGGATTCCAGGTCCACCTGGGTGGCGGGCTGGCCTCCCAGGACCAGGAGTCGGGTGGGCTCGGGCGCACCGTCCGCGGCCTCCGCGTGCCGTCGGCGGAGCTGCCCAACTACGTCGAGCGCGTGATCCGCAAGTACATGGACACCGGTGCCGGCGGCGAGACCTTCGCCGAGTGGGCGCACCGGGTGGACGAGGAGGCCCTCGTATGACGGCTGTAGCTCTGGACCTGCTGCCCCGCAGCACGGTCCTCACCCCCGGCCCCGGTCGGAAGCGCACCACCTCCGAGCTCAAGGCGATCGCAGAGGAGGCCGGCCGTCGCTTCGACGACCGCGGCCTCTACGGCAACCACTCCGAGATCGACCCCGCCGAGGTCCTGGCCTGGGCGGGCGAGACCTTCGGTGACGCGCTCGCGGTGGCCTGCTCCATGGCCAACACGGTCGTGCCGGAGATGACCGCACCCCACGCCCCCGGCGTGGACGTGCTGTTCCTCGACACGAGCTACCACTTCTCCGAGACTGTCGGCGTCCGCGACGCGCTCGCGGCGACGCCCGGCCTCAACGTGGTGGACGTGCGCAGCCCGGCCACCCGCGCCGAGCACGAGGCCGCCCTCGGCCCGCGCCCCTTCGAGACCGACCCCGAGCTGTGCTGCCGCCTGCGCAAGGTGGAGCCCCTCGACGCCGCCCTGTCCGGCTACGAGGCGTGGATCACCGGCCTGCGCCGCGTGGACACCGACCACCGGGCCGGCGCGGCCATGGTCGAGTGGGACGAGAAGCACTCCATGGTCAAGATCAACCCGCTGGTCGCGTGGACCCTCGAGCGCGTCCACGACTACGCGGCCGAGCACGGGTGCCTGCTCAACCCGCTGCTCGACGACGGCTACCCGTCGATCGGCTGCGAGCCGTGCACCCGCCGCGTCGAGGCCGGAGCGGATCCCCGCTCGGGCCGCTGGGCGGGATCGTCCAAGACCGAGTGCGGCATCCACCTGTGACCAGTGCGCTCTCGGCGCCGCCCGCCGGCCCGGCACCGACGCCGGCGCTGGACGGGCTCCC